>JAAZGI010000252.1 GCA_012511315.1 Clostridium sp. | reverse complement strand
CTCCATTTTCCCATTTACTAATAGCTTGGCGCGATACACCCATAAGCTCCGCTAACGCTTCTTGAGACAGCCCGCGTCTTTTCCTTAACTCTAAAATCTTTTCTGATAATTTCATAGATTCACCTCTCCTTGTCTTGCTTTTATTATAACAATTCCCCAGTTGCTAAACTATCACTTAGAACTTGAATCTTCGCAACTGTTGGTTGCACTTCAATCATCAAGCATTTTTAAGACTTTTAAAGCGGTGAGAATTGGTTTGTGATTTCTTCGAAATACACCTGATCTTTGCGAAGTTTTGACTCCTACAAACCTTAAAAAGGATCTTAAAAAATGCACCTTGAAAAAAATATTTTTTAAGTCGATTTTGAATAAGCCACTAACACTATGTTAAATATTGAACTCATTAAAATAAATACTCTTGCTCTATGCTACGCTACTTCAAAGCCAACATAATTTCACTTTTTAAGACGATAGCTTATGCAAAACTGATTGTGATAATCCAACCATCAAAACCCAAAAGGAGGAAGTCAACATGAGTAAATATATCATTGCGTCTCTCTTGGGAATTTCTTTGGTCCTCACCGCTTGTCAAACGACCACACCCACCGGGAGCACTACTCCTGGCACTAGTTCTTCAAACACCACCACAACACCAACCGTTACTCAAGCCTCAACAACCACAGCGAATAACACTAGCGGCACTGAAACTCCTCACTTTAATAGAAGTGATTTAACCTTTGCTAGCTATGATGACTTTGTTACTTTCGATATCGATATGCTTCTTCAGTTGTGGAAATCAGAATTTCCAACCGCTGGGATCACATCCATTGAACTCGACTTTGCAGATATTTCTTGGTTCTACAAGATTTCAGGCATTGATGGCGCAAAGGAGCTCTTTTTACGAGTTAATGCTGTAGACGGGACCGTTGTAGGCCGTGAAGAAGCCAATGATGATGATGACGATAAAGTGATTGACCTCTCCTCCATCATCAGTTTAAAAGATGCCTTAGACATTGCAGAGGCTGAAACTAGCTCTGATACCATTGTTAAGGATTGGGAATTGAACTATGACTTCTTTGGCACAGACACGATTTGGTATGAATTTGATCTAGACAATCCTGATTTAGACCTAGCTGTTAATGCTCGAGATCGCAGTGTAAAAAAATAAGAACAAAACAGTAAAAACCAAAAATAGTCATCCCCATAAAAACAACGAACGGCATAAATAATCAATAAAAGAAGGACAAGGTCCATTCAATGACCTTGTCCTTCTTTTATTGATGTTGTAAAACTGTTTATTGTTAAATATGTCTTTTTCTTGTCTCTAATAGTTTAAAAAATGCTCCCGGTCATACCGAGAGCATTTTATGTTTGGTGCAGCCGACAAGATTCGAACTCGTGGCCCCTTGGTTCGTAGCCAAGTACTCTATCCAGCTGAGCTACGGCTGCATGGAACTTATTTATAATAACATGCTTTCAAATGATTTTCAAGGTTTTAGTTTCACTTTTTGTAATTTCGGGTTAGGATAGTATTAATAACTTTATACGAACTGTCTTTTCTTCAAATCCAGTTAATAAAAATAAGGTATGATTGGGTTAGAGTTACTTTAGGAGGATAAAGAATGAAAGAAAATTTTAAGACAAAAGTTGATTATTTGAACAGCGCAAATAAAGTGAATTGGATGCTCGCTCTATTTGCATTAATCTCAGCCATTCCAGGAGGAATTCGCCTTGTGCGCTTTATTATGGATTCTTTCGATAATGTAATTGAGCCAAGGAACCTTTTAGGTGTTGGTGATTTTATGTTGCCAGGAATAGATACGGGCTTCCGTGAGCCCTATGTTACTTTGGGAATCCTTGTTCTTTCTGTCCTCATGCCCATTATTATATTTTTGTTTCTTTTGTTAAAAAAACAAGATTTAAAAGATGGCAAGACGGGCACAGGTCTTTATTGGTTTATTGTTATCCTTGGAATCATAGGTGTTCTTTTGGGAATTGGCATCATTGGAAATCTTTATCCTCAGGACCCTACCGTTGCTAGCAATTTGCAGGCCGGACCAGAAAATTTATTTATTGCAGGAATTTCTGCCCTATCGGCTATTACAGCCCTTGTCGGCATTGTAATTCTAGGTAAAGCAACTAAGGCTTCCTTGATAGACCAATATGAAGATGAGGAAGAAAATGAGTTCCAGCTCAAGGTGTTTGATCGCGAAGAAAAAACTGCAGCAGTTACACCAGTAACCCCCGCTACCTCGACACAAGCCATTGAAGACGAAAAAGATTTTTCAGAAGCTACAACAGTATTGCCAGTTCAGACAAAGCCAGCTAGTCCTGACAGTGATCGTGCTCCAAGGGAAGAACTTGTCGTTCCTAAGGAAATGCTTCAGCCTCCTGTGGCAAAAGAAAAGCAAGCCGAGGCAAAAACACCAGTTGCTCCAAAAGTGATTGCCGTGGAACCTACTAAAGCCCTGGAAACTAAAGCAACTACCCAAACAGCTCCTATTCCTTCTGAGAAATCCACCCAAGAACCGGCTACTCCTGTTCAGCCTAAAAAAACAAAACCGGTTACTCCAGTTCATCCTAAAAAAACAGAGCCGGTGGATATCAAGAAAGATCGGGTATTGAAGCGTAAATTGATTGCTTATCCAGGGGATGACACCAAAGTTATCCTTATTGTTCGTGAGTATTTACTAGGCGAATTTGTAAGGGAATGGTCAGAAATACGGCTCAAATCGGATTTTGTTAAAAAAACGAACCGTCCTATGGTATAGACAAGATTCCCTAAAAAAGACTAGGCGCAAGGTTTTAATAATCTTGCGCCTAGCCTTTTTTTGAATTTTGTTCAAGTGTCTTTTTTACTTAATTCTTACATTGAATTTTATCTTTAACTGGGAGCACGAGGGTAACGATTGTTTGTATTTTTATTCTCGCTGACCTTTGACTTCTAGATTCTTCGTTTGATTTTTATTCACCGCTTTTATGGAATCAACCTCTCCAGTAAAACTAAGCCGGACTCATGAGGCTCAAGTCGGATTTTTCCTGCCTCCACTTTGTAAGCCGTCATCGTATAAGCATCCCGCAAAAGGTCGCCATCACTAAAGGCCATTGAAACATCTAGTGAGGTCTCCTTGCTTTGATTCATGGCTATCAAGACGGTGTTAGATTCATTTCCCTTGTTATAATCTCTTTTGAAAATAAAAGGATCTTGACTGATTTCAGTATGAACGCCTGCGCCCACCGCCAAATTTCGAGCGCGGAAAGTTCCAAGCTTTTTAAAATGTTCAAACACTTCCAAGTCTATATCATCCCAATTCATAAAACTCCGTGTTCCCATGGTCAGATCTCTGCCCGTACTAACATAGAGTCTTGCTGTCTCGTCGCCGTAGAACACCTCTAAAGCACCGGGTAGGAGTAACTGATACGTCAGCCCGTCTTTTAGTTTTTTACGGGGAAATAGCTTGGTATCATGGCTGGATATGTAGGTTAACACATTAATCGCTTGGTCATTTAGCGTATCAGCATAGCGCTGAAAAACTGCCGGCATTGTATCCTTGCGATAGGCAGGCCCTTCAAAACTCTCACCTTGAAATGAAAAGTTAATCAAAGCATCAAAACCATGCTCATGGTACTCGGTTTTTTCTAGACCCTGTCCCCAAACTTCTCCCACCATAAAAAAGTCATCTTCAAAATCAGCCCCTGGTGCATCCGGATTTTCACTTCTCCACTGAATTAAAGCCTCACTAGCTTGATTTTTTAGTTGATCCCAAACCTCCAATTCAACATGTTTGGCCGTGTCGATGCGAAACCCGTCAATTCCAAACTCGCGAACCCAAGCCGTCAACCAGGCACTGATATAGCCAGCGGGAGACAGGTCCATGGTTTGGCGTAAATCCTTCGCTTGGTTTAAACGCCAGGCTAGGAATTCATCCCCTCTTTCCTGGGCCCATTTTGTAACTAAAACGGGTGGTAAGTCCACTGAGTCTGATTTCTCCGTCATAATATCCGGTAAACCGGCCAGGATCATAGTGTAATCATCCCCACCGCCACGGTCATAGCCAGGTAGTCCGGCTCTCACCCAATCGGTTCCCCACCACTTTTGCCAAGCAGTTTCATCTTCGTAGTTGATGAGTTCATGATAAGCATCGTAACGTTCTTCACCCTTTGGCTCCCAGTTACCATCAATCTCACCATTTTTAAAGCTACCAAACTCATAGGTCGCCATATCTTTCAGTGTGTTATAACCGGTGTGGTTTAATACAACGTCAAGAATGATACGAATCCCATGAGCATGAGCTGTATCAACCAGCTGGGCAAATTCTTCTTTCGTTCCAAAGTTTCGGTCAACCATGGTCCAATCCAAGGCATAATAGCCATGGAATGCATAGTGAGCAAATTCGCCATCGCCGCCGCCGACAAAGCCATGGACTTGTTCGTAGGGGGCACTCAGCCAAATGGCATTAACTCCTAGATCCGTAAAGTAACCTTCTGAGATTTTATCGGTTAGTCCCTTAAAGTCTCCACCTTGGAAAGTCCCATGATTTAATCCTTTAGCATCAATTTTTTTCCGGCCATAACTCTCATCATTGTCTGGATTTCCATTATAAAAACGATCAGTCATCGCGTAGTAAACCGTAGCATTGCGCCAATTAAATTGATCTTCAGTTGATGTTTTCGCTCCCTTTGGTAGCTCGACAGGATGATCACTTAAACTTATTGTGGTTTCAACCGGTACTGGTCTGCTGTCGCCTAGGGCATCGGTCTGTCTCACCGGCTTTGTTCCTTCTAATCCAATGGGAGTTGTTGAACAAGCTGTTAAAAGAACAGCTGAAATAAAAAGTGCTAGGATCCGTTTCATACTACACCTCGACTTTAAATACGCGATAAGACATGGCTTCTAGGTTCAGTTCAGCACATTCCCTTAGATCAATCAACTCCTCAGGATAACTTGCTAGGGTTTCGTTTGATCCTTCTCTTTCATTTGATACAAGACTTGGAGTTACCTCTTTTATGTTCCAATGAGATAATTGAACACCTTTTAAAGAAAAGGTTTGGTCTTGGTCTGAATTATTGAAAAAACATAAAAATTCTTCCTCTTCCCCTTTTCGGACAAAGCCAATACAGGCTTCATCTCGTAATACTTCTTTAAAATCTCCCCGGCTAAAGGCTGCCGAAGACTTCCTGAGCTTGATTAGACCCTTGTAGTGACTCAGCAGGCTAGTATCCTGCTTAGTCTCGTCCCACTCCATACAGCGACGACAGAGGGGGTCATGGCCACCATCAAGTCCCACTTCATCGCCATAATAGATATAGGGTGTCCCAATATAGAGAAACTGAAAGGCTGAAGCTAGTTTCAAACGTTTCTTCTCGCCTTTGGCAAAGGTTAAGAAGCGGCTTATGTCATGGCTACCTAAAAGATTCCACATTTGTCGTGTCATTTGATCCATATAGATGATTCGGTTTCGAGCTAAAATATCCATAAAATGATGAGCATTACTAGTTCGCACAGCAAAAAAATCAATCATGGCATGTAGGAAAGGGTAATTCATAATCGAATCCAGTTCTTTACCTTTTAAAAAAGCGCTGGATTCATGCATGATTTCTCCTACTAAGGCCGCTTTCGGGTTTTCTTCCTCACAGGCTTTTCTAAAACCATGCCAAAACTCATGGTCTACTTCGTCACAAACATCTAAACGCCATCCATCAATCCCTATTTCACGGATCCAATAGCGACCCACCTCAAAAAAATAGTCTCTAACTTCCGGATTTTCTGTCCTTAACTTTGGCATGGTTGAAATCTTATTGGCAAAGGTATAGTAGTTAAGTTTTTTAATGCTCACGGGCAAGCTGTCTATGTGATACCAATCATAATATTTACTCTGATCCTGTTTTTCTAATACATCCTGAAAGGCGAAAAAGTCGGATCCCGTATGATTAAAGACAGCATCAAAGAATACTCGAATACCAGCCTTATGAGCTACTCGCACCAGTTTCTTGGCATCCTCCAAGGTGCCAAATTGGGGATCTACCGCATAATAATCTGATATATTGTATTTATGATTGGATGATGATTTGAAAATTGGCGTAAAATATATGAGATCAATTCCTAGATCTTCCAGATAATCAATTTTCTCGATGATCCCCTTAAGATCTCCTCCAAAACTATTTCGCTGTCTGG
>JAAZGI010000251.1 GCA_012511315.1 Clostridium sp. | reverse complement strand
TTATGTCCAGTAAGAAAAGGGGAGGAAGGTTTTCGAGAAAATGTTTTAGTATTGTGCTTCAAATTCTTAGTGTGCTAAAGGATAAAAAAGTCTACAGAGGATAAGAAAATCTACAAAGCATAAAAAACCTACAAAGCATAAAAAAACCTGCAAAGTGTAAAAAAACACCAGTCTGGCCCTTGAAATTAAGTGCCTGGCTGGTGTTTGACGTTGTCACAGAATCGATATTAATGGATTTAAACTAAAGTTCAGAGTGAATTCAAACTAAAATTCAGAGTGAATAATAACTGGTTTTGCACAAAAAAAGACTAACTATGAGATCCAAGCACGGTTTTAAGAGCGAAGCACGGTTTTAAGAAAAAAGCACGGTTTTAAGAGCAAGGCTCAATTTTTAAAACTTGTTATAAAAGTAAATCTACAAAGTTAATCACCGAAATAAATGGCTCGCGAAATAAATTCGGCAATTAATTGATAGGTAGTCCCTTCAATCGATGATATTATTAAGAAAAGAAGAAGGAGGTTCTTATGGATTTTAAAAATCAAAATATGAAGGTGACAGAACAATCTAAACCAAAGGGCTATTATCTTGAAATGCCAAATCAAGTAGTTGAATCATTGAATCTACAAGAAAATCAGGAGATCACTTTAAAAATAGAAGAGGACAGAGCCATCCTTAAAAAAGATTTGAATGAGAGACTCATATCCATTCCATTAAAACCAGTAATTATTGCATCTCTAGTAGCTGTGGTAACGTTCTTGATATTGTTTTTTAACTACCAGCAAATCCCTTTGGTGGGAGCTCAATCCACAGCTAGTATCGTTATCCTACTAGGCGGTTTAACTGGTATGATTAACTTCACTATTTTTTTTACAAAAAGTAAGCGAGGGCGTGTGGATTCTCTTGCTCATAAAATTTATTGGCGGAACTTTCCAACGGTGCTTCTTTCCTATACTTTATTAGTCTTTGTTTCGCTTCTCTTTTTCTTTAGAATATTGGGGCATTTATTTGTAGGAGCTACTTTTGACACTTGGACTTCAACGGTAATCGGTACATTATTGGTCGCCATCATAAACTATATTATGGTATATGCTGCCAAAACATTAACACCTGTTACCCTAATAAAATCATTAACCTATATTATAATCGGCGGAGTTACGGTGGCTATGCTGACCAATCAAGATCAGCAATGGTGGCTCTATAACTTAAGCTTTTTAGGGACTCCGGAAGCCATTAATAGCTGGCAGTTTAATATTACACTGATGTTTTCAGCCTTGATTATGATTGCTTTAATTGATTATCTATTTGTGATGCTGTATGAGGGGCAGGGCAAATCTAAAAACTTGATTATTCTAAAGGCATTATTAATTTTGATGGCGCTTTTATTAGGTGGAGTGGGCTTATTTCCCTATGATGATAGCCTGTTTAATCAGACCATGCATAATCGTGTCGCAGAAGGTTTGATTTACATATTCATTGTTTTAATTATTGGGATTCGCTGGTTATTACCTAAGGTTACGAAACAGTTTCTCAAAATTTCATATGGAGTAGGTGCAGCTCTAATAGGGTCTGTGTTCCTCTTTCAAGGAATTCATTACTTATCGTTAACTGCCTTTGAATTAATCTCATTTGTTTTGGCTTTTAGCTGGTTGTTACTATTGCTTCAGAACCTTGTAAATATCGTGATGAACCAGGGGCAAGAGTTTACTGTGGCTTTAGTTCGACCAAGTCAAACTTATTACGATCTAACAAAGTAAAAAGGTAAGCAAACCAAATAAACCCAATAAACCTAGCTAAGAAACGTCTCACTAAAGTCACCTGCTCTAAACAAACCCAACGCCTTGAAATGAAAACATTTATATTAGATTTTAATAACCATTTTAAAGATTGGGCTTATCCTGATTAAATTTCAGGGTGGGCGTTGAATAAAAAAAATAAAAAAGGTATGGATTTTTCTCTCTAACAAGCTGATTTAGCATTGCCATTACAAGGAAGACGTGGTAATATTCTGTTGGTATCTTTAAACATGCTCGGCGAGGCTGTCAAGATAAGTGCTTTAAATCCTTAGTTATCACAAGATAATTGATTGTATACATTGAGTGCGACTTCTTGCCTAGCGGGGAGTCGTATTTTTAATTGGGTTTAAAAAAAGATTCTCGAGACTGAGTTATCAAGTTGCAGACAGAAGTCTGTGGGAACTAAACACACAGGTGTTTCTTTGCTTGAGAAACTAATGGTAATTGATCCAAAGGATACCGTTAATACTACCTTTAATTTAGTCCGGTGAGGCTAAAAAGGAGAAAAGGATTTACTTTTCTCCTAACACAACAACTTGGGAGGAATTTTTATGTCAG
Organism: Clostridium sp.; assembly: GCA_012511315.1. Taxonomy (GTDB): domain Bacteria; phylum Bacillota; class Clostridia; order Clostridiales; family Clostridiaceae; genus JG1575. The sequence goes on along the minus strand of JAAZGI010000251.1, from coordinate 6,105 downwards.
AAGAAGTAATTAGGAACAATAGTGTGGTCGAAACTCCGAGGGTATCCATGAGTCTGAGAAAAGTGATTTTAGCGCTTCAACATCTCATTGCAATGTTTGGTGCTACTGTATTGGTGCCGGTACTGACAGGATTTGATACATCCGTTGCACTGGTTTCAGCAGGTGTAGGAACCTTAATATTTCATGCGGTCACAAAGAAAAAAGTTCCAGTATTTCTTGGATCTTCCTTTGCTTTTATTGGCGGTATCATTGCAGTAAAAGAGGCTCATAATGGTGATCTAGCATATGCTCAAGGAGGAATTGTAGTAGCAGGGCTACTTTATATTCTAGTATCTTTTATCATCCGGAAAATCGGAGTGGATTTCATTAAAAAGTATCTTCCATCTCACGTGATTGGCCCGATGATTATTGTAATCGGCTTAAACCTTGTTCCGGTGGCATTCGGTATGGCCAGTGAACACTTTGTACTTGCCAGTGTAACCCTAGGGACAGCACTAATTATCAACTTTTTTACCAAAGGCTTTATCAAACAACTATCCATATTAATAGGAGTAGCTGCCGGTTATACATTGGCCTATATGCTTGGTGAAGTGAACCCAGCAGCTATGACGAATGCGCCCATCTTTGCTATTCCGTCCTTCACACTCCCTAAGTTTAGCTTGTCTGCAATCGCAGTCTTAGCCCCAATCGTTTTGGCAGTATTTATGGAGCATGTGGGGGACATCACAACCAACGGACAGGTCGTTGGCAAAGACTTTGTGACAAACCCAGGTTTAAACAGAACTTTTCTTGGTGATGGAATTGCTACAGTGTTTGCTGGACTGGTTGGCGGACCTGCGAATACAACGTATGGAGAAAACACGGGAGTGTTAGCAATCACTAAAAACAATGATCACTCCATCTTAAGGCTGTCTGCAGTATTTGCCATTATCCTTGGATTCTTAGCGAAAATCGGTGGCTTTATGGGAACCATCCCTACGCCGGTAATGGGCGGAATCAGTATGATGCTCTTCTCTATGATTGCGCTAGTTGGTGTCCAAACCTTAAAAAACAACAAGATGGAGTTTAGTGCCACGAATACCATAGTGATTATAGCAATCATCGTATTAGGTTTATGGGAATCTTACTTCCAAAATGTTACCGGCATACAGATTGGCATACGGATCAATGAAGCTGTTTCCATAACTGGATTAAGCTTAGCTGCAATTGTGGGTGTGGTATTAAACATTGTACTTACAATGGTTTCATCAAAGAAGAAAGCGTAACAACTCGTTAGAAAGAATGATAAAAAATCAAAGTGGAAGCTTAAGGTTGGAATTTCAACAGTTATCTTTCAATGAAAACTAGGCATGAACCTCGACTGAAATTTATTTTTCTGAAATGAAGATTGGATGTTTAGAATCGACGGTTTTTCGAAAAATGAAATTTGAAACAAAAATAAAAAAACTTAAAATAAAGAGCGGAAACCAAGCTTGGTTTCCGCTCTTTATTTTAACTAGAAATTCCTGCTCTTTTAGTGATTGATTGATTGAGCTTGCTGATAGAAATAACCATGATGGAATTAGAATCTAGCAAGCTCCATAAGCTCTATAAGAGCCATAAGGGCATAAGAGCCATAAGAGCATAAGAGCATAAGAGCATAAGAGCTTCAGTCTAGTATTTTATGATAAATTAAGTCGTCAACATATTCACCGGACTTTAGTTTATGATGTCTTGAAACTTTACCTGCTAAGGTGAAATCCAATTTCTTTACTGAGTTAATGGAGGATTCGTTATTGCCATATACATAAATTCTGGCTATGGTGATTCCTTGGTTTTTCATTTCATTCAAAGCGAAATTCGTGAGTTTGGCTGCTAGACCTTGGCCGCGAACACTTGGATGGGTGGCTGCGGATAAAAAAACGGCGTGCTTTTTTTCTTCAGTCAATTCTCTTCGTCCTTTAACAATGGAAAGAACTTGGTCTGGTTGGTCTTTTAAAACAGCCACATAGGTTAGCTCCGAAGGGTTGTCTACAAAATTTTGAATTTCTTCTATTTGCTTGATTTCTGCAAAAGACATATCGATTTGTTCGGCTTTGATTCCCTGAAATAAAAGCAAGAGACTTTCTGCATCATTAAATTGTAACTTTCTGAAAATATAATTCATCCTACCATCTCCTTAGTTCCTGAACTAATCATAGAATAAGTCTGAAGAAATGAAAAGAGATAAAAATGATTAGAAGACCTGTGTAAAAGGGATGGGGAGTCGTCGGGAGATGAAATAAGATTTTAAATGGGTTAGTCTTCAAGTTAAGGTATCGGGTCTTGGAGCACCTCGGTCTGGAGGCTGTTAAAAACTAGATGATAAAGTGCGGTATGATGAAACAGGGTTAAAATGGACAATATGATAATCAACTGATACAATAGTTACTAATAGTAATAAATATCCAGGAGGGATCTTTTTGAATAAAATAACCATAGAGTTTTTCCATGATGTAATCTGTAGCTTCTGTTTCCCCATGTCTTACCGGATGCGCAAACTTTTTGAATTGATGCCAGAGGTTGAAATAGTCCATCGTTCCTTTGCACTGGTTAAAACAGAGGCTGATTTTGATGCCATGTTTGGCTCCAGAGCCAAAGCAAAGGATGAGATCTTGACTCACTGGAGTCAAGCCAACTTTAATGATGATCTGCACCGTTTCAATATCGCTGGTATGAAAAAGGCAGACTTTCCTTTTCCAACTTCAATGAAAGGACTCTTAGCCTGTAAGGCCGCAGGTCTAACCGCTGGTCAGGGTGGATACTGGGATGTATTTGACGCCATACAGAATGCCTTGTTTGTCGAAAACCGCAACGTGGAGGATCAATCAGTTATTGATGACTGTGTTCGAGCCAGCGGGATTGATTTTGACACTTGGCAGAGGCACTACCAGAGTCAAGAGACATTAGATGCAGTGGAAAACGACTTACAGTTAGTCAAGGAGTATCAAATAACCAGTGTTCCAACTCTGGTCATCAATGGAAAGCATCGCATTAACGGTGCACAGCCTCTTTCAAGGTTAGTTAAGGCCGTGCAGGATGTAGCAGCTGAGGATAAATAAATTTTGAATAAATGATAAGGTTGATGTTTTCTTATAAATATACGAACCTCCCAAACTGATGGCTTAATCATGAGTTTGGGAGGTTTGTTTTAGCTTAGGATGTTTAGGATGTTAATGATACTGTTATTGAGCTGTGGAAATTACTAATAGCTTATGTATGCTATGCTTTGCCATCTTCCGGTGGTGGTGTTTTATTAATGGATTGCTTTGTTAAAGGGGGACTACCTTGAGTTGATTTTGAATTGTTAGCGGCCGTTGCAACTAAGGCGATCAATGCACCCAACGAGATGGCTCTAAAAACAATAATTAGGATATCGATGTTATTCATTTTTGTATCATGAAGATTTATGATGGCATCCAGTTCTTTGGTTGGAACCCCTACAAACAAAAGCCCAATCACATTGTTGTTTTTATCCTTAATGGGATCATAGGCCGTATAATAATTATCCCCTAATATCTTAGCTTCACCAATGTAAATATCTCCTCTTATAACGGTGTCATAAGCATTGTGCTCGGTGCCCAAGTAAGTTCCGATGGCTCGCTCATTTTCATCTGACATTACATTGGTGGAAATTCGCTTAAAGTCATTGTTGACTTTAACAAATATGGTGGATTGGTCGCCAACGTCTTCCAGGACGCTGTCAACTACGCCATACTTCCCTTCGATACTGTTGCCGTTTTCATCAAGTAAAGTTCCATTTCCATGAGTTAACGTGCCATAAGAGCTCATAATATACCTTAGAGATAACTTGATGTTGTTTTCAACATGTATTGTTAATAGCTGATTCTTAATGTGTTCGATGTCTTGTGAATGGTTGGAGAAGCCTAATAAGCCGATAATCATACTGGCTAGGAGGGCGATGATTCCGCTATAGGCAATGATTTTAGTTTTATTAATACTCATCCTTATGCCCTCCATTATCACCATAGATCTTATTAATTGATAAGTGTTTTTGATTTAGATGTTCAATGCCGAAAACTTTTTTAAAGCCTAACCAGGCAAAGCAGGAAATGGCTGCCATAACCCCAAGTTTCCCACCGATGCCAACATAGGCACTACTCGCAGCAAGATAAAGAATTCCAGCCAGTAAGGAGATTATTGCCATTTCAAAAAGGTTTAGTGCATTCTCAATTGATATCATTCCGGCATAAGAGGCGCAAGCTGCAACCAATGCCATCTGTTCACCTAATGAAGGGAAAAAGTGAGGAAATATCAAACCAGATACTAAAGTCACGATGGCAGAACCAATAACAGTTCCTCGGTTTAAATGATTGGATACGAGATAGGTAGTCATTCCAGCAACGACTGCCACAAGTAAAAGGATCAATTCATCCATTAGTGCCTCCTAACTGAAAATTTTAAGAATGATTCGAGTAATCTGAGTCGATAAAGCCGCTGTAGTTCCACCTTTTCCACCCATTCCCGCATAAATAGGGGCAGTGGTAACAATGACTAAGCCAACGATCAAACTTCCTAAGGCAGCTACTGGTAGGGAGGGAATGACAGCCAGGGAGCTCATCCCCAAAAAGGAAGAGGTGTAGGCTATACCGGCCAAGTCGTTGGGAAGGAGTGTGGCAGCCATTACGCCAACCAATCCGTTGGAAATTACAGCACTATAACCCATTTTGTGATTTAAAAACCAAGTAAATGAACCACTGATTAAAGTGCATAATAAAACATAAAAGCTTTTTTTAGTAAAAATAATTTTGGATTGTTTATGCTTCATCTTTTGATAATAGCTCAATAAACTCAAGGTAAAGAAAATTCCGAAAACAACTAAAATTTCTATTTTGTAAAAGCTCTCCTCGTTCATGATGGTTGAAATAATCAACCCACCACCCGTTGCAATAAAGGCTATTAGACCCAATCGGACGCTGATTTTTGATTTAAAATTGTCTATCATTTTTCTGATGCCAAAGATATCTAAGGTAATAGGGTATTTTAGAAAATATAAGATTCATCTTAGTGGCTTCCTCCATTTTATACTATAAATTCATTATTTCTTTCTAAACGAGTTCATAAAGTTTATTGTTATCTTCTTAAGAGCTGTTAACTAGAGAATTCATCGTTACCGAATCAGTAGATTTTGCGAGTCACAATCCGAGTGAACGTTAATATCTATCTTCTTCTGTATATCTGGCAAATAGCTTCTTTCAAGCATTTATAGCAGTGCTATATTGCAAAACACTTTATATCACCTAAACAGGTTTCAGTGAAGTTGATTAAAGAATAAATACTAAAACAATAATAGTAGTATTTTAAGTTGCTTATATGTGATTCTATCACAAACGTTATCATTTAATGACAAAGGATTATAAATTAAACGGATTTTAAATGAAACAGCTGTTGGGGAGTTCTTTTTATATTGCTTAATTCTCGTAAGTCTTGGTTAAACTATTTAGTTTGTAAAAGAAAACCTGATAGCATTAGAAATTTATTATATAAAAATTTTGTTAGAAAAATGAGCTTATATGACCGATATCAAAATGAATTCGGTAGTTCGTTAGAAACCCAGTGGAAACGAATTAGGAGGAGCCGAATCTTTTGCTGTCGGATGAAGGCCATGGACGGTGTGATGAACTTTGTAATCAGCACCAAAGAACCTTTCGGAGTATGGGAAGCGAATCATTTGTAATGGAAGCAATTAAAAAGATGAAATATTTATTATTGATCAATTCAGGCTACATTGTATTCTTAGAAAAATTGTTTTATTTTCACCAAATGTTCAATAATTTTTGATTTTTTTGCTGTTCAGTTTAAAGTATGTTTGTGCCATGTAAAGCTCGCCTAGGTATGTTTTTATTGTTAAAACATAGTGTTTTAAAAGGAGCTTTACATTTCTTTTTATCATATACACAATTTTATGGATTTTATCGATAGTTAGAGGATATAGAAAATTTAACCCAAATTATTCACCAACTTAATTTGCGACAAGTTTTAAGGGTTTAATTTGAGCGGAAATTCATTTCCGCTCGAATTCCTTCATCATTTTCTGTTTCCTCTCCATATTTACTGAGATTTTTT
>JAAZGI010000250.1 GCA_012511315.1 Clostridium sp. | reverse complement strand
CAGTTCACTAATTTCAGAAAGTTCCAATCCATAAGGATAATGGTCGGCACTCATCCCTATGAGTGTTTGATCTAAAACTCCTGCTGCTTCAAGCTCAGCTAACAGATACTCTAAAGCTTTATCTAGTTCAATTTGTGTGGCTAGATAACCCTTGCCGGCTTCTGAGTATGGCAAATTTTGAACTAAGGATTTGTTTTTGCTGGCAATAAAATTCCCATCCCAATCGTATTGCATATGACCCGATACCGTCATGTAATAGGTGTGAAATGGGAGATCCGCCTTGTACTCTGGAACAGTTAGTTCCATCATTTCAAGATCCGATTCAGGCCAGGTAGCTCGAACCTCCAGTCCACTTCCTAAACCCTTATAGTCATAACCTAGGTTTGGATGAGAAACATTACGTTTATAGTAATCATAGGTATGGTTGTGATAGGCTCTGGTACTATAACCCAATCCCTTTAGTTGGTTCCCCATGGCAAAAGGCATATCAATGGAGCCTGATTTGTAAAGACTCCAAACACCACTTTTAGGAATCAATCCAGTGTTAGCAACATACTCGCCATCTGAAGTACTGACTCCCCATATGGGATTGTAGAAGTTTGTAAACTTAAAACCCTCTTCCGTCATCTTATATAAAGTGGGTGTCAGATCGGGATCAATGGCAAAATCCGCATAGGATTCTGCCGTAATCAAAATCAAATTATAGCCTTTAAAGCGACCCGTCATCTTATTTTTTTTAGTTGGTTTACGTTGACTAAAGTAGTGATGCATTTCTTTCAGTTTTTCATCTGTAGTATTTTTAATGATTTCTTCGAAATTGATATCCATTACTTGATCAGCATAATGAATGGGAGGCCCTTGAAGTTGATCACTTGGATTGCTCGACCCGTTTTCCGTTTCATGGCCTTGGCCTGTTTGATCCAGTGGCTTTCTTGAAGATGTCGGGGTTGTCCTATCTGGTTCAAAGCCTAGCTCTCCAAGATTTCCTGGTGACGATGGTTCCTCACCAGGAAGAGTAGCAAACTCAGGCTCAAAGCCAACTAAACTCCTTTGTAAATCCAAACGCATTGAGCTTACAAGACCCAACCGATTAACTGATGCTGGCAAATAATTGTTTTGATAATACAAATTATAAGAAGAATTCACTTCACGATTCCCTAGGTGAAGACTCACAATAGCGAGTCCAAATAAAGCCCCTGCAAAGATAAGGGGTAACTCTTTTCGTTGTTTCTTGAACATAAGGCTACTGGTTTTTTTAAAATGTCTTCTAAAAGTAACAAAAGCTATAAATGGAGCAAAGAAAATTAAGATCCAAAAAATGTTCTTTTTTAAAGCAATTAAAATATCCTTGAGAAAACCAATGACCTGAGCACTGTTTTGAGCTGAGTAATAGGTAAAAAACACTTTAAATATTTTATAGTAAATCAGTTGGGAAGTGAATATCAGGCTTGTTAAGAATAAAAAAATGCCTGCAAGGATGTTTCTACGAGCTCGTTTAAAAAAGCTCAATAAAAAAAAGATGAAAGCGCTAACGACTCCTGAGAATAAAAAGATATACCAAAGTCCCCCATTGAAAAATTTAAAATCAGTATTTAAACGCAGCACAAATTCCGAGAATATAATCGTTGCCCATAAATAGATCAACAAGTAATATTCTCGCTGTTTTTTTGCCCTTTTAATGCTCATTATCTTCTTTAACCAATCTTGTCTCATATATTGCACTCCTTTCAAACCTGAATCTTAACAGGCCCTTTCTTTGAAAAGTCAGGGGTTTCAATGCAATCCTAGGTGGTTACTTAAAAATTATTTTAGGTAGTCCTACATGATTTCACTAACTTAAAGCTAGGCTCATTACTTTCCCTATTTGGAAACTATACTCCCATTTTACCCGTTTACAAAGGAATGTAGTGACAAAGCAGAAACATTACGATAAAGCTTACCTGTTTAAACAATTATCCTGCAAAAAAGACTGTCAACTAGTTCGTTTCTTTAAACCTTATAACGATCTGTTTAAAGCTACTTCAAGGGATTCATTTGACTTATCAAAAATGAGATTCTGTCAAAGATAATAATAAACCTGCATTATTCACCAATAAATATTTAAACTCTATAAGTCCTTATAATACAAAGGTTTTGTAACGTCACCCATTGCACCTATTGGGTGCAAAAAACAAAACGAAAAGAGCCTCAATTTATGGT
>JAAZGI010000249.1 GCA_012511315.1 Clostridium sp. | reverse complement strand
CAAATGGGTTCTATTCAAGAGGTTGTTTCACAATTTGTGATTAACTCAAACTACACTCAAATTAACGTTAATAATGTACCAGTTCGGGTAACACCCCTAGCTTACTCAGATATTATTAAGTATTTTATCAATGCTAAGAATGGGATTCCTTACTATGTGAGAGTCGATATGGCAACACAAGATGCAGATTTAGTTAAACTGGTTAATCCCCTCAAGTATTCCAAAAGTGATATTTTAATGCGGGATATTGAACGTCATGTACGCTTTAAACATCCAACCAAAATGTTTGGCGAAACGAACTTTGAAGTGGATGATGAAGGAAATGGTTATTATGTAACCTCAGTTCTTACGAAACGAATCGGAATTTTTGGAGGGATAGATGTTAAGGGTGCCATCGTAACAAATGGTGCTAGTGGAGAGTCAAATTACTACGACTTGGAAAATGTTCCAAACTGGGTAGATCGGGTTTATCCGGCTGAATTACTTATGGCCCAACTAGATTACAGAGGAATGTATAGTGATGGATTTTTTAACTCCATCATTGGTCAACGTAATGTAACCCAAACAACTCGTGGCTACAATTATGTGCCTTTGGATGATGATATCTACATGTTTACAGGTGTTACATCAATCCGAAGTGATGCCTCTAACCTAGGTTTCTACTTTGTCAACATGAGAACCAAGGAGTCGAAATTCTTCTCGGTGCCTTCAGCGGATGAATACTCAGCAATGAATTCAGCAGCAGGACAAATCCAGGAGAAAAACTATACTCCAACTTTTCCAGTTCTTCTTAATGTAAAAGATCGTCCGACCTACCTTATTGGTTTGAAGGATGCATCTGGATTAGCCAAGATGTTTGCTTTGGTTGATGCAGAAAACTATCAGCAGGTTATCGTTGGGAATACGGTTCAGGAAGTAATTGCTCAGTTTAATGTGAGAACAGATACTTCCAATCAGCCAGGAGCTGATGCCAATGAGCGGACTATTGTAGTGGAGGAAATTGAATCCGTCGTAATCGATGGAAATACTCTCTACTTTATTAGAGCAAAAGATGATGACTTAATCTATGTTGGAACGGCCAAAAACCTTGGCTCATCCATTGTGTTTAAGAAAGCTGGAGACACTTTAAAAGTCTTTGGTAACCCTCTAGAGCTTCAGTTCGATATTCTGGAAATTCGGGAATAGAAACAATAAAACCATGAATAAATGTAGAAACATAGGTTTGCAATCATCTCAGTGATTAAAGACTTTCTAACTAAAATGCGATGCAGAAATTTTTCTGCATCGCATTTTTAGCTTCGTCCGCAAAACGTTCTGCCACTGCATGTAATTTTAGAGGAGAATTAAATTCCACCTAAGGAGTTAGACTTAATCTGGGGATATGACCTTGTGGACAACTTGCCATGATCAATGGAAAGGAATTATACTAGGATTATCAAAGCGAGATAAAGACTAGAAGCAATGATGTCTTCTTTAAACACTATTTAAGCTTAAAAGAAAGGGGAAAAGCAGTGGTAGGAAAAACCGGAACAAAGCAGGATCGTTTACTTGGAATCTATACCGCCCTAATCAATGGTGAAGCACTAAGCCTTGAGGAATGTGCACAAAAGTATGGAGTGAGTGAAAAATCGATTAAAAGAGACTTTGAGCAGATTGAGCTGTTTTTGTCAGATTATAATCTTGAAAAGACTGATAACTATGAAATTGTCAATACAGTAGAATCAAGGCGGGATAAAGGTCAATTTCAGTTGATGAACGCAGAGAACAAGTATATGTCGAAAGCGGAAATTTTATCTGTAGTAAAGATTTTAATGGACTCCCGTGGTTTGGCTCAAACAGAGATGGGCCCAATTGTAGAGAAGTTAATAGCGTCCTCTGTTTCGGTCAATGATCAACGGTTTATTAGAAATCTTCTTTTAAATGAATGGTATAACTATGTGGAACCAAATCACCAACAGCCAATTCTTGAGCATTTGCTGGATATTTCAAAAGCAATTAAAGAGCAACGAATTATTGAATTGACCTATGGAAAATCTAGCGGTGGCTCAGTGGAACGAATCAT
>JAAZGI010000006.1 GCA_012511315.1 Clostridium sp. | reverse complement strand
CACACTTAGACTGCAAACGGAATCCATCCTTTTTAACATAAACTCTTGGTTTACTATTGAAAACCCTTGATTTCCTTGGTACCATTCTTTAACTACATACATTCCTAGTTCACTTTCAATCCCATCAACTATGAGCTCTTGAATGCAGTCTAAAGCCAACACTGACAGTTTATCCGCTATTAAGGCTCGAATGGATTCTGCCTTCTCCGTGTAACAATTCATCAAATGTTCAATTTTATTTCCCACAGTATAAATGACAAGGGCGTAGCAATCCTGATTTTCTTGAAAAACCTGGTACTCAAACTCTATTTCTAAATAATCTTCAATTAATTTCATCTCTTCTTCAATTTTTCTATTTATAATCGGGGGAGTCATACGATTCTTATATCCTAGAAAGACATTTACCATCTCTCTTTTTTCTTTTAGTTTTTCCATGACAATTCGTCGGAAAAACTTATCTGCTCCAGCCCCTCTTCCGTGCAGTTTAATCATAGCTTGTTTCCTGATTACTTCTTTTTAAGTTAATATCAATTCCCAAAGCTCCGATTAGCACAATACCTTTTACTAACATTTGGTAATACTCTTCAATACCTATTAAAACCATTCCATTAGCGAGGACTCCTATAATTAAACATCCTATAATTGATCCAAATAAGTGGCCTTCTCCTCCCTTTACACTAATTCCCCCAAGGACAACCGCCGTCACCACATCTAGCTCAAAGCCTGTTGCTGCATTGGGCAAACCACTATTAATTCTCGATAAAGTTACAATTCCAGCAACAGCTCCGAGAACCCCAGAAATGATGTAAACAAAGTAAATATTTTAGGTATCATATTAACTTTCAAGCGAAGCCTTAAATCTCATTGAGATCGTTCTTTGCGATTGACATCAACCCCTAATTTCCAAGGGCCCACAAAAAAACTAAAGGTCGTAATACAAAATGTATCACGACCTTTAGTTCTATATTGGTGCGGGAGATGGGACTTGAACCCACACGTGCGTAGCACACACGCCCCTCAAGCGTGCCTGTCTGCCATTCCAGCACTCCCGCTGAATATAATATGATGTGTCAAGAAAATCAAACTGGTGCGGAAGATGGGACTTGAACCCACACGTGCGTAGCACACACGCTTCTGAGGCGTGCCTGTCTGCCATTCCAGCACTCCCGCTGTTTTTCTGACTTCTCTATTATATCAAACGCTTTAAAATATGCAACCATTTTAAAGCATTTTTTCAGGAAGCTTTGCCGACCTGTTTTAAACCTGTTTTGAAGCAGCAACATACATCTCCTTTATGAGCACAAACTAAACCATAAGAAACACCGACTCACCCTTTTAAATGGATAGAGTCCATTCCATTTCGCAGAATATGTATCTAGCTAAAAACTTTCATAATCTTCATTCCTTTTATACATCTTCTTTTTTAGCCTCTTCACTTGTTTCGGCCTCTGCTTGACGTTGAGCAATCTTATCTTTTAATTCTTCGGTTAAAGACTCCAAGAGTTCCGCATATTCATTTAAAGCCCCTTCTCCGGTCTCGGTTATAGCATAACGTCCTCGAGCAATCCGTTGAAACCAACCATAATAATTGTCCCTAAGAATAGAAGGGCTTTTAGCAATCCCAAGCCTAACTCCATCCTTTGGCGCAATATACTCTTGGCGTGAGGCTAGCCAAAGAATCTTAATGCAATCTTCTCGATAGGCCGTCATTAACTTCTTGCCGCGAGAACCACCTTTATTCAGATTCGTTTGCCTGCCTTGAATCTCTTTAATTAAACGGTCTCGGTGTTTTTTGCTAACCTTTTTCGACTTCATCATATCAAAGTCCTGGGGATGCTGAATGACTTCTAGTAAATCCTGGCTAGGGTCACAAAAGATTAAACCTAAACTTAGTCTTTTTAGAAGGTATAACATATCTTGGAATTTTCTGTTTTTTGTAAACTTTTTGGGCTTGGGCACAACAACATAGGTTAAATCACCCAATCGTTGTCTTTTGACTGCTTGGATAAGTAATTGGACCGATAAGTTTTTTTTCAGCTCCAAGATTATCAAGGTATCACCTTTTAAAGCCGTTATATCGCAAGCTTTAACTTCGCCATTAACCTTGTAACCTAGTTCTTGAAAATAGTTTGAAACCAAATCATACATATCCTCTTCTAAGAAATCTCTTTTCATGGCTTTACCTGAAAGCGACCTGAATACAAGGATTGGTAAACGTCTTTCATCTTTATAACATTGGGCACATAATCTCTGGTTTCTTTAAAAGGAATCTCCGTTAGATTTCCTCCATCAGAATAGCGTTCATCTCTAAGCCACCCATCCACATTACCCGGTCCAGCATTATAAGCTGCCAGGGCTAGTTTTTCGTCGCCATTGTATTTTTTTAAAAGATAATTTAAATAATAGGTTCCCATGCGAATATTATAATCGGGGTCCATTAAATCACTTTTTTTGTAAGTGACGTTCATCTTAGAAGATAACCACTGAGCTGTATCCGGCATAATTTGCATAAGCCCTGTGGCCCCTACAGAGCTGACGGCAGCCGGTCGATAACGCGACTCCTGATAGATAACTGCTGCTACCAAGGTCTTTTCCACCTTGTATTCCTTAGAATAGGTTTCGATTATCTCATCGTAATCATATGGAACAGCAAGGTCTGTTCCAGCCTTAAGGGCTGCCACTAAAAGCCAGGTCCCAACCACAAATAAAATGACCATTTCTATGATTTTTCGGTTGGATCGCTTCGACTTACGCCTGGCCATGGGACCCTTTTCTTCTGATTTCATCTAAAACTTGTAAGGCTTTTTCTTTTAGTTCTTCGACTGTTCCATTATTGGTGATAACATAATCAGCTAACTTTTCTCGCTGGGCACGAGGCATTTGCTGAGAAATTCTAGCAATTACCTCTTCTCGGTCCAAGCCATCACGCTCCATAACCCGTTCAATGGTCAATGCTTCATCCATTTCAACGGTAATAGATACATCATACACATCATGCTCTCGCACCTGAAACAGTAAAGGGGCGTCCAAAACAGCATATTCATCTTCTGTGGCATCATCGATATAATTAAACCGTTCTTTAATTTCATAAATTATAAAAGGCATAATCACCGCTTCGTAGTCAGCAAGGGCTTTGGGGTCGGAGAATACACGGCGACCAAAGGCTCGACGATCCAAGTCACCACTGGGTAAAAAGTATTCCTCCCCATAAGTAGTCCTAATATAATCATGAACTTCAGGATATTCTTCTAATACATCTCGAGATACCATGTCAGCATCAATGGCCAAAATATCGGCCTCTTCATATAGACGAGTTACCGTTGTTTTACCTGCGCCCATTCCTCCAGTAATCCCGATGCGGATGAGTTTATTTTGTCTCATACCAATTTCCTCCTGTGTTTTGGTCCGATTTTAGTTCAACTTTAAGTTTCAAAGCCTGTGTCATTTCTCTAGCCACCAATTCTTGCACAATGGCCTGTTCGCTCTTATACATATTAATAATAATCTCATCATGGACTTGTAAAATAATCCGAGACTTTAGCCCAGCCTCGTTTAAGGCATTATGAACTTTAACCATAGCTAGCTTTATAATATCAGCTGCTGAGCCTTGTATCGGCGAGTTCATAGCTAAACGAACACCAAGGGCTTGAACCATTTTATTGGAAGCGTTGATTTCTGGTATTTGGCGACGCCTTCCCATAATAGTTGGCACATAGCCTTTTTCTTTTGCCTGTTTTTTTACTTCCTCAAAATAATTCCTGATTTTGGGATATCGATCATAGTACATATCAATGTAATTTCTTGCTTCAGCTCTGCTAATGCCTAAGTCTTGAGATAAGGCATAGTCACCAATTCCATAGATAATTCCAAAGTTAACAGCCTTTGCATTGGACCGATCCTGAGGCGTGACTTCTTCTGGCGTCTTACCAAACACCTCAGAGGCAGTCTTGGTATGGATATCAGCACCAGATGCGAAGGCTTCAAGCATCTTTTCATCTTCTGACAGATGAGCCAATACACGCAACTCAATTTGTGAATAATCCGATGATAACAGCATGGATTCATCATTTTCCGGGATAAATGCTTTTCTCAGTTCTCGACCCATTTCATGGCGAATTGGAATATTTTGTAAATTTGGTTCTGTAGAGGAAAGTCGTCCCGTAACCGCCAAAGTCTGTTGGAAATTAGAGTGAATCTTGCCATCTTCATCAATGGCGTTGCGAAGACCCACTACATAAGTGGAATAGATCTTACTTATTTGCCGGAAGTAGAGAACTTTCTCTATAATCGGGTGCTTATCCAAAAGACCATCTAAAACTTTCTGATTAGTGGAATAGCCAGTTTTTGTCCTTTTGCCATGGGGAAGATCTAGTTTGTCAAATAAAATCACTCCCAACTGCTTAGGTGAGGCCACATTAAATTCTTCACCAGCTAAGTCATGAATCTCCGATTCGATACGTTCAATCTCGCTTTTCATATTTTCCGCTGCATCATCTAGTACTTGACGGTTTATGCGGAATCCTTCAATTTCCATATCTGAAATAATATTAGTAAGAGGTTGCTCCACCTCATAAAGCAATTCTTCTGCGCCTGCTTCTCGAATAAGTTTAGCTAAAACTTCACTTAACTTTTTCAACTCACGGGTTTTGGCTAGTTCAAATTGATGTCCCTCTCCATTAACCTCACGGAATAGGTAGGAGGAAATCAAATCCTTTAAAGAATATTGTCCCTTGGCAGGCTCAATAATATAAGCTGCCATCAAGACATCAAAATCAACTTGATTAAATTGAATCTCGTGCTTTTTCATAACTGTATAGGCATTTTTTACATTATAACCAAGCTTTCTAAGCGAATTATTCTCCATCACCTGTTTCAATTGATGACTTGCTTTTGCCTTTGTAAAAATTTTAGGTAGGTCTAGAACAAAATTTTCCGTGTTAAAGGAGGCGTACATGGTTTCTATTTCTCGTTTTGAGAGCATCGCATCTTCTTTGTATACAAAAGATACTAATAGTGGCTCTTCCCCAGCATCTTCAACTGCTGCAAGGAGTTTCGCCATCCCCACTTCATCCTCTACTAGTAAAAACTCTAGATCCACCACCTCCTCAATGGGCTGGTCACTTTCTGGATTTTCGGATAGAGTTTTGTTGTTTTCATTTTCCTCCGATAAACGCTTTAAAAGAGTCCTAAACTGCAAACGAAGATAAAGCTCTCTAAGCTTTTCCTCATCATAATTTTCTTGATCCCGAAGATCTTCAAAATCGATTTCTATGGGTACATCGCGCATAATAGTCGCTAACTTTTTCGAGAAAAAAGCATCTTCCATATGTTCGATGAGGTTTTCTTTTTGCTTTGGACGAGTAATTTTTTCTATATTGTCATAAACACCTTCCATGGACCCATAGTCCTGAATTAAGCGTAAGGCTGTTTTCTCTCCGATGCTTGGAACGCCTGGAATATTATCTGACTTGTCCCCCATCAAACCCTTCATATCAATAAATTGAGTCGGTGTAATACCATATTCTTTTTTAAAGCTCTCCCCATCATAAATATCTTTTTCAGTGATTCCTTTTTTCGTAATCACCACTTTAGTTAAATCAGAGGCCAGCTGTAGATTATCTTTATCACCAGATAGAATGTAGCTTTCAATTCCTTTTTTCTCAGCTGCAAAACTCAACGTTCCAATCAAATCATCTGCCTCATAGCCATCAATTTCCATAATTGAAATACTCATAGCAGCGAGGATTTCTTTCATCGGAGCTAATTGTTGTGCTAACTCGTCATCCATCCCTTTTCGACCCGCCTTATAATCCTTAAATTGTTTATGGCGAAAGGTGGGGCCTTTGCGGTCAAAGGTCGCTACAATAAAGTCAGGATTTAGCTCTTCTTTTATTTTTAATAGCATATTAATGTAGCCGTAAATGGCATTGGTGTGCAGTCCCTCCTGAGTAACCATGGGAGGCAGAGCAAAGTAAGCTCT
>JAAZGI010000248.1 GCA_012511315.1 Clostridium sp. | reverse complement strand
GATGAGCATGATATTACCTTTACGGAAATTAATCGCATTGGTGCTAACACCTTCGTGGTGGATGGAATGGTCCCCATTGGCATGATGAATGATGATTTAAATTTAGACCTTGATAAAAAAAATGCCGATACCATTGGTGGCTACTTTATTGAAAAATTAGGACGGGTCCCAGAAAAAGGTGACATCGTGGATGACGAAGAAGTCATGATGGAAGTGTTACGGATTCGGGGTCGACGAATTAAAGATTTAAAAATTATTATTAAAGAGATTAAACCGGATGAGCCGGACGAAGATGAACTCTAGGAAAGGGGAACCATCATGATCGCAATTGCATTGGTGAATTTAATTATGGGTGGATACTTTCTTTACGATGCACTAATCCGCTTGTCTGCCAATCAAAGTCTCTTAATTTTCGATGAATACTTGGGTGGCTTTGGACGCTATATTCCGATTGTATTAGGTATTTCTATGATTATAAGCTCAATGATTCTTCTGATCAAAAAAAGTACCGGCATGCTATTTGTAGCTTATATTCATTCATTTCTGGCACTGCTTTTTTATACCCCATCAGTGTTTTATAGTGGAATTAAAGAACGCTATTCGCCTTGGATCTTAGTCTTGCAGTTTTCAGTCTTGATTGTGAGCACCATTCTTCTTTATACCAGCAAAGAGCAGGGCAAGGGGAGGGCTAGTATTTTACGTAAGGACTCCTACGATGAATATCGCACCTCGATGAAGCAATATAAGGGCGACGACTCAAATCCTCGCCCCGACTCCAGCAAGGGACCCAAAGCCAAGTAGTTTACATATGTTTATAAGCCAATAAGATGAAGATCCTTTCAATTTAAACAATCAAATGAATTAAAAATCTCAATTAATTAAATACGTCTAGTAAGTCAATTAATGCCCCGAGGATTAGCAGGATCCTTGGGGCAAACTTATTTAGATGATTAAAAAAGCAAGAGCTCTGTTTTTCATCACCATGAATACAGAGCTTTTGCTTTTTATTGAGTTTGATTTTAAAAGGCTTTAACCTATTCTGATTAATGGTATTGACGATAAATACCAACCAAGCGGCCAAGCACTCGACAATCTGGAACGATAATCGGAGTCATGGTGTCATTTTCAGGTTGTAGTCTAATAAAGTTTCTTTCTTTATAGAATGTTTTAAGGGTTGCCTCGTCCTCAATTAGGACAACGGCTATTTCACCATTTTTACACGTTTCGGCTCGTTCAATAATGGCAAGATCTCCATCATTAATACCGGCGTCGATCATGGATTCACCCAAAACCTTAAGAATAAATAAGTCCTTGTCATGTTTGACAAAATTAATGGGCATCAGAAAATGGTCTTCTATATTTTCATGAGCCAGGATGGGGACACCTGCGGTGACACGGCCAATCACTGGAATACGAATCATTTCTGGACGGTTATTCAGTTCTGCAATTTCTAAGGCACGGGGTTTTGTCGGATCGCGACGAATTAAACCCTGTTTTTCCAAATTTTGCAGGTGGTTCTGGACCGATGATGTAGACCTTAGGTCTACGGCGTCACAGATTTCACGGACTGACGGAGGATAGCCTTTTGATTCTGTAAAAGTTAACAAGAATCGATATACTTCTCTTTGTTTTGCTCCTTTTCCGGACATACTGCACCTCACTTCCTAAATTTGTTTTAATTGTAGCACACAGACGGGTAAAAACAAACACCTGTTCCGTAGATACGTTCTATTATCAAGGGTTTTAGCAATCTTTTTGAGAATATCAGGCAAAAACCGAAATTTTTCCTTGGTTTCACGATTCCAAGAACTTTTTTCTTTGAACAATCTTTAAAGATTGCACTAGAAGCTCTTTCTTTCCCTATAATAGAAATAGATTATAATAGAAAATGGATTATAATAATTAGTAAATACAACTTAATCTTTAGGAGGTAACACATGTCAGTACATATTGGAGCCAAACCAGGTGACATTGCAAAAACAATTCTATTACCAGGAGATCCACTGCGAGCAAAATTTATTGCTGAAAACTTTTTAGATAACCCAGTTCAGTTTAATAACGTTCGCGGCATGCTTGGATTTACGGGGACTTATAAGGGGATTCCTATTTCAGTGATGGGTACCGGAATGGGCGTTCCTTCCATATCCATTTATGTTCACGAACTAATCCATGAGTATGGTGTTAAAAACTTAATGCGAGTGGGCTCAGCGGGAGCTATTGTCCCCAAAGTGAAAATCCGGGATGTTGTTCTGGCATCATCAGCTTCCACCACCAATGGCTTTAATAAAAACCGCTTCCGTGGTTTTGACTATGCGCCAACGGCTGATTTCCAACTCTTGTCCAAGGCCTATGAATCCACCAAGGAACTTGGCATCGAACCCATTGTAGGCAATGTCTTATCTTCAGATATTTTCTATGATGAGACGAACTCTCACGAATTATTTGCTAAAGCTGGTACTTTATGCGTAGAAATGGAAGCCGCCGGACTTTATACTGCCGCTGCCATGGCCGATGTTCGCGCTCTAACGATTTTAACCATCTCCGACTCTTTGATTACAGGGGAAGCAACCACATCAGAAGAGCGCCAGAAAACCTTCACTGATATGATGAAGATTGCCCTGGAGACAGCTGTCAAGATTAATGATTTGGATTAATTCCTCTTTAAACTAACAGCTTAAGCTTCAACTAACAGCTTAAACTTCAACTAATTCGGAGCTAAGCAGTTAACAAGATAAAAAAGGAAGACACCCAGCATAAAAGCTCGGCGTCTTCCTTTTTATTTTCTTCTTATGTCGATGTTCTTCATATATTTCCTTATGTTTTTCCTATGTTCTTCTTATCTTCTCCTGTCTCAATTTAAGCTAAGAATAAATTAGG
>JAAZGI010000247.1 GCA_012511315.1 Clostridium sp. | reverse complement strand
TAAAATCAATGGACAAGATTGCCTCTGCCTTCGAGCTACCGCCTGCTATGATTAAAACTTCTTTTGCTTTTTTAACATCCTCTAGGGATAAGCCTACGGCTAAATTATTTTTCACAATCTTGCCTTTACTATTATAGTAGGAACCGAAAAATTCTCCCCGTGGATCCAATGCTTCAAGTTCTAAAACCTCTTCTTCCGACATGCCACGGCGTCTAGCCATAACCGTTGCTTTACCAAGACCCGCCACTACCACATCAGCTTGTTTAATCAAGTTAACCGTATCGTGGACCTCTTTTTCCTTTAACATGGTACCTAAAGCTTGCTCACTGATCATGTCTGGTAAGTTGAGTAAGCGATACTTTCCGCCCATTCGATCAGCCAATCGACCAACTAAGGTATTCGATTGAATGTTGTAATTTCGACCGGCTCCGCCTCTGGCAGGAACCACCATGACCTCAGGAAAACGCTCTCCTTGTGGGAACTGTTCCACTATTTCTTTAACACTGTTGCCTCCTGTAAGAGCAATCAAAGCATACTGTCTCATAAATTCGGCCAGAAGCATGGCTGCTTTTTGACCCATTTGCTCCAGCGTCTGTTGACTCTCGTCGGAGTCACCTGGAATGACAATTACCTTTTTAAATCCCAGTTTCTTTGCTATAAATTCAGCCACCTGGTCCAAGCCTAAAAAGTCTTGCATGAATTCATTGAGTCCGGTTAGAAGTTTTAATCCTTCCTTGGTCATGACCATACCTCGCGGTATAATCTCAATAAAATTACGTTTTTTTAGAAAGTCTGTTTCCGATCGAACCGTCCGCTCGGATAAGCCTGTTCTTTGGGCTAAAGTTCTTCGGCCCACCGGCTGGTCCAAATGGATGATGCGCAATAAAGAAAAGCGACGCTCTAGGAGTTCCATGCCTTCAGGAATAATTTGTCGTTGTAAAAAAAGATTCCCGCTCACACTACCTCCTTCGGGACCTTTATGTCCCAGTCCGTTATTTATGTCCCACCTATATTATAACTGGATTAGAATTATTGTAAATGGTAAAGCTTCATTTTCCTAAGAATGTTTTGTTAACATATTATGAAAGATGCTAACAGAGCATAAAAAAAGAAACAGAGTAGCCAAAGCCAGCCCTGTTTCTCTTTATTTTATGGGTTTGAAGAATAAATTCCGATTCCTTGGCTTTTGGCCCAGAGAATCAATTTAAAGTTATTCTTTAGATTGGTGGAAATAAAATTCCGTGATTTCTCTTCATATTTAAAGACAAATTTAATGTCCCGATTGGGACCAAACCACTCTAAGTGATCAAATTGCTCTGGTGTAAATCGCTCATAACGATTGAACCGATTGCGATACACCACAATATGTTCATTAAAAGAAATCTTCCGTCCTCTTAAAAGAATAAAGTAGCAGGCAATACTACCGATTAGAAAAGCTATAAAAAGTTCCGCTAACACTTCCTTGGTATTTTGAAAATGAAGAATCATTGCAATAAAGGAAATTAAAGACAATAGAGCTACAAACAAGGCTAAGTTTCGGATATTTTTTGTGTCGATTCGAATCGGTAAGTCTACATGATGCCACTCTCCAGGTACCAGAGCATCCAGAGCCTGTTCTTTTTGCTGGTTTAGGGACATGGTCGTCATCCCAATAATTCCAGCCATCTCACCCAGTCCAAAAAATTCTCTCACCGTTTGGTCTGCCCCATCCACCCATTGAATCTCCCCATCACGGATTCTGGCCAAGGAGCGATATTGCATATTCTTGATGGCAATCAAATTCCAATCATGACGTCCAGGCGGAAGGTCAGAGAGACCAAGGTAGTGAAATACGTACTGGTCAACCAGGCCTTCCATTGTTGTTGTTTCTACGATTTCTATCTTTTCTTCAAAAGAAGTCAACACCCGCGTTTCTCCTTCAAAGGCCCTACGGTCAAAACTAATCTTCATTCCCTACCTCCCTTATCCATTTATATTCCATTATAATCTATAAATCTTCTCTTGACAGCTTCCTTTCAAGGGAATCTCTTCTGATTTTCTTTAAACTCCACCTGATTCCTATTATGCTCCCTATTATTTTTTCTCATTTTATGGATGGTCATTTTATGGATCATTGTCTTTTCATGCCCACTTTTATTTCGTCCCTTCCGATTGATATGCATTTGCTCAAATACCCTTCTTTTTTGTGCTATGCGCTT
>JAAZGI010000246.1 GCA_012511315.1 Clostridium sp. | reverse complement strand
TACTTCTTCTGATACTTCTTCTGATACTTTATCTTGTTCCTTCAACTTAATTTCTTCAAGTGATTTGTAATCCTGTTCTTTTTCCATTTGAGGATCTATCTCTTTATCCCTTTGTTTATTTATCTCTTTATCTATTTGTTTGTTAACTTGTTCTTTCATTTTATAACTTCCCTTTAATACATAACTTTGGAGTTGGTAAATTCAATTAAAGCAGTAACAACCACAGCCAGGTTTACTAATAGAAAACTATATATCAATAAATCAGGAATGGTTTTAAAAATATAGATACTCATCTGATTTTGGTTTATTTCTAAAAAGTTGTGTATCATAAAGTAATTCACCAAAAATGATAAGTATAAAAAAATACTATTATAAAACATATTGGTTCTATGCCTAAACGTCCTAATTTTTACAGCCACAACAAAATTTAAAATTCCACTTATGATTAAGAATAATGCAATGGGGTAGTCCCGTAGGTAAAAACCTACAATTGTATAAAAAAGGGCAAAATAAATGCAAAATATTTGAATAATGACACGGCGCATATTCTAACTCCTCCCAGTTGATCTTGGTGTATCTGCAGTTAATTATATCACAGTTGTAACTCCTCTTATTCTCCCCTAACAGGATTGCAGGTATTATCTTGAATGTCTGCTCTTTTTAGTTTATGCGGCCTTTAAACTTTTTTAACTTTATTGGTAGATTGGTGGTAAAATAATATCTGCACATATTATAGCTGACTAAAAGGAGTAACCTATGGAATACGGCAGTCTAATTTCTATTATTTTTATTGCAGCAGCGGCTTTTATTGCATCTTTTGTTGATGCGATTGCCGGAGGCGGTGGTCTGATTAGCGTACCTGCCTATCTATTAGCAGGCTTTCCTCCCCACTTTGCCCTAGGAACCAATAAATTTTCAGCTACCTTTGGTTCTTTGTCTTCAACCATCGAGTTTTTTCGCAATGGGAAAATCAATTTTGCTTTAGTTAAATTTATTATCCCTTGTACATTCCTCGGGGCGATCCTTGGAGTTAACTCTGTTCTACTTATTAATCAAGACTTTTTATATCCACTAGTCTCTGCCATGATCCTCCTCGTAGGACTTTATACTTACTTTAAAAAAGACCTTGGTCTTATTAATACCTTTGAATTGGCCTCGAAATTTCAGATCCTTATGGGTATGGCCTTTGGTTTTGTGATTGGGTTTTATGATGGTTTTTTTGGCCCTGGCACTGGATCTTTTTTACTGTTTGTTTTTATCAAGTTTTTCAGAATGGATTTTGTCAATGCCGGTGGAAACACTAAGATTCTAAATTTTGTCAGTAATGTTACTTCCCTTGTCGTCTTTGCCATTGCTGGTAAAATCAACTTTTCAATTGGACTCATTGCTGGTTTTTTTGCTTTACTAGGCTCTGTTATTGGCACCAAGGTAGCGATTCGAAAAGGAGCATCTTTTGTTAAACCTATTTTCTTAATTATGAGTTTTGCTGTGTTTATCAAATTAATCCTTGACATGGTATCCCGATAAAACATCCTAGTAGTTCCTAGTCACTGAGACTACGAGTATATGGACTCCAAGAGCCTTTAACCTAACAAAAATCCCTTAACCAAAATCATAGTGGCTAAGGGATTTAATTTTTTACCATTGAGTTTTTCACAATTTGGTTTTTTTCAATTAAACTTTTACTGGTCTGAGCTGTTACTAGGATTGTGTTCTAAATACTTTATTCAAGGATTATCCTACTTGGTTATTTTTAACCTTATCGCTGGAAATCCCTTGTCTCTTAATTATTTAGATTCTTCTTCCGAGTCTTTCTCAGTGTTCTTGACTTCATGGTCTTCCTCATCGAAAAGATTTTCTCCTTTTGAGACTTTCTTTATGGAGCCGCCAAGAGTTTCTACTCCTTTGCCAAACATTTGACCAAAGGAACTTTTCTCCGATTCACTGGAAGCTGCTAATTCCGCTTGCAATCTTTGTCGTATCTCATCATCTTCTAAGAGTTTTTTCATGGCATCATTGTTTTCAGCCCCAGCTTTTTTCTCCCCATCATCGATGTTACCGGATTCCTGCTTTTCATAATGACTCTTTTGACGCTGATAATCTTCTTCTTCCTGTGCTGTTTTTTTCTTTTTAAATCGATCCCAAAACTTCATGGTCTACCTCCTCTTTATAGTATCTTTCAGCTTTAATCCAAATTACTCTAGTTAATATACCATCCTAGAATTAATAGATTCTAAAATAAAGTAACTTTTCTAGAGAGTCTTGATTAAATCTTGAGAGAATTATTGGTCATTCCTATTTAGCACGATTTGGTTTCGATCATTATAAATCGACCGATAGCCAAAATAAAGGGATCCAAAAACGGCCAAACATACGGCTGTAGTAATCGCGATCATAATAGCAATTTGGTAGAGAATGGCCGTAGTGGGTAGGGTTCCGGATAAAATCTGTCCTGTCATCATTCCTGGCAAAGCAATGATTCCCATTCCCAGCATGGAGTTCAGGGTTGGGAGCAAGGCCGTTTCAATGGCCTGATTTACAAAGGGCAATAAAATCTTTTTAGGTTTTGCTCCAATATTTAACAAGGCTTCAATTTTATTGCGTTGCCCAGAGAAACTTTCTCGAAAGGTTTTGACACCAAGGATAGTGCCCGTCATGGCATTCCCAACTACCATCCCGCTGACCGGAATCATATATTGTGGATTAAACACCGATTCGCCTACCACCAAATAAACAAAAAATACAACAACAAATAAACCAGCAAAGGATATTGAACCCGCAATGGCCAGTTTAAATCCTCGATTGAGCCCCCGATTATTGTTTAGGGTACGTACAATGGCAAATCCCGTCATTAAGACAAAATAAGCCACTGTAAAAAGCGGATGAGGGTTTTTTATAATATAAGTCAGTATAAGACCTGCCAATACCAGTTGAACGGTCATTCGTAAGCTGGCTATAATCAATAATTTGGTTTGATTAATCTGGCTTTTCTTCATAATAAGTAAAACGACAACAAGCAATAAATAAATTAAAGAAAATTGCCAAATTTGCAATTTAACAATGCCTTGCATAATTAATCCCCTTAACAATGGAAATGGTATGATCAGAGAATTCTTCTAGTAGTCCCTCATCATGGCTTACTGTAATTATAGTCATTCCTTGTTTTTTTGAATAATCCTTTAGATTGCTATAAAGCTCATAAGCAGTCCTTTGATCCAAGGCTGAAGTTGGTTCATCTAGCATTAAGACCTTGGGGCCAAAGGATAATAAAATAGCAATATAGACCCTTTGTTGTTCGCCACCTGACATGTTGTCAGCGGAGTCTGAAAGATTAAAAGGTACTCGAGCTAAGTTTAAAAACTTTTCTTTTTCTTCACTAGTAAGATGAGGCTCCTCTCGGTAGTCATAAAACTTATCGAAATTATCAGCGATGGTCCCTTCAAATAAAAACACAGATTGACTAATTAATAGAACTTCACGGCGCAGCTTAATCGTATCCATGTCTTCAATGGACTCACCTTGAAAATAGATTTCTCCTGTTGTAGGGGACATCTTATTGTTAAATAACTTTAACAGAGTACTTTTACCAGCACCTGATTCCCCTTCAATGAATACAAAGTCTCCTTGATTTATTTTCAAATCCGGAAAGCTTAGTATATCTAAAAAGGTTAGGTCTTTTGTTTCTAGAATTACCTGTTCTTGTTGCATTTTCTTCTCCTCGCAGATCCATGAAATCTCTTTAAAAAAATTGATTTTAGACTGCTTTAAAATATTAATTGGTTGGGTAATTTATTTAAGGTCAGATACATAGTCTTTTAATGGAAACCTGACCCTCTACTACCATTGATCCGAATCATGTTCCTTATGCTGTATGTCTATTATATAACTTATATATTTCTATGACCTTAGTTGTTCGTAGATTTTTGCTAAGTACTTGGACTGGCTAGCTATTGTAGTTTCTCCTTCTACTATGGTCATCTTTCTATTTTGACCTTGCTTCCTATTATAGCCTTACTAACTACTATGAGTTTGCCTCTAGTATAAAATCGTCTGAAGGATTGTCTTAATGGGCTATCTTTATTAGTTGGTTGATCGAAATCGGTTCATTTAAAAAATGGACTGATGGTCCGAGTGGATATCCGCTACTTTGCTTCCAGTTATAAGGACTAAATCCTTAGGGTTAATCTCAACCTGATAGCCACGCTTCCCAGCTGAAACGAGAATCTTTTCAAACTCCAAGGCCTTTTCATCTATAACCGTGGGGAGTGGCTTTTTCATCCCAATGGGTGAACAGCCCCCTCGAACATAGCCAGTAACTTTTAAGAGCTCTTCAAGGTCAGCCAATTGAACTGACTTTTTATTAAATACAGCAGCCACTTTTTTTAAATCAACAGACGCCATGCCTTGTATTACTAAAACATAGTAATTGCCTAAACCGCCCTTAGCCAGAATTGTTTTAAAAATTCGGTCGGAGCTAACCCCCGTTCGTTCCGATATTTGATGGTAGGAAACCTCTTCCCCTTTTTTTAGAGGCAGAAAATTATGGGCTGAATAGGAAACCTCAGCCTTATCTAATAGCCGCATAACATTGGTTTTATGACTCATAGAAATCACCTCAAATAATTATATACAATCAATTATTGACAAAAATAAAATAAAATATAAATATAAATATAAAGTTAGCGAAATGAACAGCATCCTCAATTCAAGCCTGTGAGCACAGGTTCAAAGTTAGATTCTATAAGAATCTATAATCTTTTCCTCATAATAAAACCCAATTAAAAGAACACTTTATTCAATATTATATAAGATTTCACCGAGTAAAATTATACACTTCCTATTTTTACGTATAATCTGCTTTTTATACAGATTTTAACATATTCAATAAGTAGAAGGAATTTCTTCAAAAGGAGTAACGAGTGGATGAAGACTGATGTATTGATTAAGGCCAAACAGGGAGACCAAGCTGCTATGTTCAAAGTCATCAAAAGCTTTGAAGGATGGGTCGTTAAACAGTGTCACTATTACAAACTACGTGGTTATGAAGTAGAAGATTTAAAACAGGTTTGCTACCAAGCCCTAATTTATGCCGTTTATAGTTTGGATGAAGATGAATTAGTTACTGCCCCCTCCTTTATACTACGCTGCATGCAGAATGCTCTGAAATTCGAATGCCGTAAAGTCTTATCTAAACCAGAGCCAGAGAGTTTAAATCGTTCCGCCGAGACTGGGCTTGAGTTTGTGGAGATGTTGGCTGATGAAACAAAAGACACCGAGTCTGAGGTTTTGCATAATTTAGATAAAAAAGCCCTTAAAGACAGCTTTAACACCTTAACTTCTGAAGAAAAAGATTTGGTTTCCTATTACATAATGAATCCATATGGTGGTTTAAAAGAATATGCTGATAAGTACAGTAAAAATTACCGAAAAGTTCGCTACATGAAAGACCTTGCTTTAGCTAAACTAAAATCTAGCCTTTAACCTAAAGCTTACTTCAATTTGTTTGCTGCTGAGTGAATTTTCTTTATAATGAATGAACTAAATGATATATTGTGATTTATCGAAACTTTTTAAAGTTTTCAAAAGCTCTTTAAAATTCTTTTATAAATTAACTGAATTAATCCCAAATTATTCACCGAGTTAATTTTCGATAGGTTTTAAGGGTTTAATTTGAGAGGAAATTCATTTCCGCTCAAATTCTTTCATCGTTTTCTATTTCTTCTCCATATTTACTGAGATTTTTTGAGAAGTCTTCAGAATATAAGATTTTTGGGGTCAGTAAATAGAACTAACCGAAATTAGC
>JAAZGI010000245.1 GCA_012511315.1 Clostridium sp. | reverse complement strand
TCTTAGAACAGCGCTGGATCATCGATTCGTTCATGACCCGACGGCCACCTTCCACATCAATGATGAAACGTTCTGCAACCCCCAGGTTTTTGGCTAAAGTTTTTTCTGTCATTCCTGATGCTTCTCGTACTTTTCTGATATTTTCACCTACGCGGCTCATAGTGACTCCTTACTTGTCTTCTTCTTTAGCGGCTTCTTCCTTAGTTAAAAGCTCGGCTTCTTCCTTGGCTAAACGTTCTGCTTCCTCTCTGTTTTCCTTCATCATGGCTTCGCGGTACTCTTTGGCGTTCTTGCGATTCCAGTCACGGTCCTGAATTAGGTGTTCAATCAGTAAAAACTCAAATGCCCAATTATAGGAATGATCCGTCACAGCAGCAATAATTGGCTTTACTGGAAAGCTTGACCGGATGGCTTGAACACCCTTTTGAAGTGCTTCATCTTTATAGCCATTAAAAATAACAACTTTTTCATCAGGTAGTTCACCCTTAACTGGCTTTCCCTTGTTTTCAATGAGGTCACGGATACGACCACCACCATTTTCTTCATTAATAATAACCATCTCATAGCCCATAAGCTCAAGTCTGGCTAGGTCCATTGAGTCTAAGCCAAACACTAATAGAACTTTTCGATCATTACGCTTCATTATTTCTTCACCTCCGGCTCTGCCATGTCGTCGGCACCTTCTACGCTAACCTTTTCCATGATTTGATCTTCCAGGGGACGATCTTGAGGATTCCGTGGTGTGCTTACAATTTCATCACAAGCTTCTATTCCTTCAATCACTTTACCAAATGCAGCATATTGGCCATCTAAATGAGGTGATGGAGCAACCATTATGAAGAACTGAGATCCAGCTGAATCCGGATGCATGGAACGAGCCATTGAAAGCACACCCTTATCATGGCGTAAATTGTTATCAAAACCATTGCTTGAGAATTCGCCGCGAATTGAGTAACCTGGACCGCCTGTACCCGTTCCATTGGGATCTCCACCTTGGATCATAAAGCCTGGGATTACCCGATGGAAGAGAAGACCATCATAAAAACCCTTCTTAATTAAGCTCACAAAGTTTCTCACCGTATTGGGTGCAATTTCTGGATATAATTCTGCCTTAACGGTTTTCCCGTTTTTAAAATTTATAGTTACGATTGGATTCATTTGTTTCCTCCTGTAGGATGTTTTTATTATTCTTGATTAATAAACCTACCTTCTATTATAGAGTATATCCTCCAGCAAAGAAATTAATAAGTTCTGAACAAGCTGAATCCCATGGCAATCACTAAACTCATCCTCCACACTTGTTCACTTTTATACGTGTCTTTCCTGCTTCTTTTTCTTGTTGAGCCTTGCTGGTTGCTTATTGCCATTGAATAATTAAACTCTTTCATTGATTGTTATAGAAATTAAATTTTGCTGAGAATTAAGTTGTTTCGCTAGAAGCTTTTTAAACCAATTCTTCTAAGTAATCTGTTCCCTTTTATTTGTAATTGACCTTCTTTTAAATGTGTATTTAAAAAGCCTAATTGCCATGAAAAAAGGTTGCCAACCAAGGCAACCGAAAAGGTATATTCATTTTATTTTTTTATTTATTATCGATAGGTTAGCGTTAACTTCTTTTTATTCTTTCTAATCTTAGTTTCACCCAATTACACCTTGGCATCAGGATTTTCTAAAGCTTTGCGGATTAGGGTTGAGGCGTGATCCAAATCTTTTAAGACCTGCTCCGCATCTAATCGATAATAAAGCCTTACGCCGGATTGTCTCACTGTCACCCAATGTTGCGAAATAATGTAGTTCATATGGTGAGATACGGTGGGTTTAGTGAGTTCTAATTTTTCAGCAATCTCTTGTCCAAAATGATCTCCGGTTGCTAAAAACTGTAATATCATAAACTTTGATTTTTCTGTGAGATTGCCTAATTGAGTTAGGGCTTTCTTTAAGTCTTCCTCTTCATCCTCACTTTTTAAGGCCACTACACTGTTTGGCCCCACCATTAAAATAGCTTCACCTTTTTTATCCAAGCTGATGAGCAGGGTTATAATGGCTGATGTTGTCACCAAAACTTCGCCAAAGGAGCTGAAATCATAGTAATTTTCAAATTGTTTTAAATAACCTTGGGGATCTTTGTTGATATATTCTTCGGTTCGTTGATTCCATTCTTCTAAAAAAGTTTCCCTAGCGGCTAGGATTTTTTCAAATAAAGGTAAGGCTTTCCGATAATCATCTGCCATTTGTTGCAAATACTTTTGACCCTGGCGAATGAAAAGAAAAAGTTCCCATTTAACTTCGCTAGCTATCTTACTTTTTTCTAACATGGTAATCATTTCAGCTTCAGTGTAAATCGGGTCCTCAAACTCCTCTGAATCATCGCCATTAACTAATGCATTCAAAATCCTGCTTTGTTGAGCTTTTATTTTTTCAGGATTCATGTGTTCCATCCCTTCTAAAAAAGCTTC
>JAAZGI010000034.1 GCA_012511315.1 Clostridium sp. | reverse complement strand
CCTGGATTTTCTCTGGTTTTAAACCGAGCTGTTTTACTTGATTTAATTCGTAAAGAGCCTGAATCGCTAAGAGTGAATTCACTTGTTGATGAATCCCTAAAAGACGCAACTCCCCAGTAAAGTCCCAATCCCCAATCTGGTAGCGAAGATCTTGAACTCCTTTTGATTCATCAAAAGACTCAAAAGAAACGTGATTGGGGTCCACAAAACTAATGGTGGAATTCATTGCTCGAGCAGTTTCTACTAACACGGCCTTGGCCTCTGGTACCTGAGGATAAGAAACCACCGGCACACCAGGTTTGATAATACCAGCTTTTGCCTTTGCAATTTCCGCCAAACTATTTCCTAATACATTCATATGATCGTAACTGATTGATGCAATCACCGAAATTAATGGGGTAACCACATTGGTCGAGTCTAAGTCGCCACCTAAGCCAACTTCAATCACGCTAAAGTCAGGGTTTTGATCTTTAAAGTAGAGGAACATAATAGTTGTTATCACTTCAAATTCTGTGGGGTGTTCCATACCTTCAGCCAAGCACTCTTCTACAACTGCTTGAACTTTTTCAGTGTAACAGGCTAGGTCTTCATCGGAAATATTCTTGCGGTCAATTTGAATGCGTTCGTTAAATTCTTCAATGTAGGGTGATGTATAAAGTCCTACTGAATAGCCATGCTGCATCAAAACTTCCGTGGTAATGGAAGCCACAGACCCTTTGCCATTGGTTCCAGCAATATGAATTGCCTTCAAATCATTTTGTGGATTTCCTAGTTTTTCCAGCATACACTCCATCCGAGCTAATCCAAGATTCTGACCGAATTTTTGGGTGCTTGTGATGAATTCCATTGCTTCCTTAATATTCATACGTTTAATCTCCGAAATCGTAGTATTGTTTCTATTTTAGCATAGATGGAGTCTCAAGGCTTCAGGATTCCTAAGCCTTGCCCCACCAAGTCACATTGTGTTTCATTTTTTTACCCCTGGCGCCTTCTCTAAGGGAGAAAACTTTCCAGGGCCTTGGTGTTTGTTGTTTACTTAGCTACTTTATAAGTTGCTTGATTTAAAAGCCGCTTCGCCTTTTAAAACAGCATAACAAACGTCATCAATATATTGGTCATCCTTTTTTAGAGCTTCCCGCTGTGTACCCTCATAAGTCATACCGGCTTTTTCCATTACTCGGCCAGAGGCTGGATTCCACGGAAAGTGGCGGCCACTCACTCGATGAGCTCCCTTTAAAAAGGCAAAGTGAATGATTTCCTTTAAAGCCTCCGTCATATAACCTTGGCCTCTAAATTTTTGATCCAGCCAATAACCGACTTCAGTATCATCATGACGATTTAATGGCGACAATCCAATAACACCAATGAATTCATCAGTCGCTTTCAAGGAAATGGCAAAGTGATCGCCCCTTTGCTCTATCCCTTGGTCCTTTGTTACTTCTTGAATGAATTGCTGAGCCATTTCCTTAGTAAAGGGCCAGGGTAGACTTAGGGTGTTTTCATAAAGGGTCCGGTCCTGACAGAGTCGGGTCATATCATCCGCATCCTCTAGTTTAAGAGGACGTAATAGCAAACGGTGGGTCAATAGCTCCATAGCTGAACCTAAAGCGCCTTGGTGTCGTCGTAGCTTTTTTGTGTTTTGGCCAGTAAATCTTTATACTGCTCTAGCTTTACTTTTTCTTGATCAATAACAGCTTCAGGTGCTTTGGCGATAAATTTCTCATTGCCTAGCTTCTTTTCAATTCGATCGACTTCGCCTTGATACTTTTTCAAATCCTTTAAAAGACGAGCCAACTCTTGCTCTTTGTCGATTAGATCAAGGAGAGGTAGGAAGATTTCTCCACCTGGCGTAACAATGGGTAGCGTATCCTTTAGCCCTTCTTTTGAATCTACTAAAACAACTTCAGTGGCATACCCTAATCTTTGAAGATAGGCTTCGCTTTGCCTAAAGGCTTCTTTTGCTTCAGGGTTGGCTAGAATATAAGTTTTTGCCTTACGGCCTGGATTTACATTCATTTCTTGGCGAACATTTCGGATGGATTTAATAGCTGAAATAATATAATCCATATTCTTAGCCTCTTCTGTGAAGGCATGATCCGAATTTGGCTCCGGCCATTGGGCCAAGGTAATGGTCTCCTCCCCCGTTAGGTGGGTATAAATTTCTTCGGTAATAAAAGGCATCACTGGATGAAGCAGCTTGAGGCCATCGGAGAGAACTTTGACTAATACATTCATAGCAATCCCTTTGGCTTTTTCATCCTCACCTGTAAAGGCTGTTTTGCTTAATTCAATGTACCAATCACAGAACTCAGTCCAAAGGAAATCATAAACCTTTTGTAGAGCGATTCCAATTTCAAAGTGTTCTAAGTTTTCTGTTACTTCTCGTATTACTGCATCATTGTGGGATAAAATCCAGCGATCAGCCAAGGAGTAATCCGTGCTATCCTTATATTTTTCCATCAACTCCTGATCTAAATTCATCATGGTGAAGCGGGAAGCATTCCAAATTTTATTGGCAAAGTTTCGAGCTGATTCCACCTTATCGTCGTTATAGCGAATATCATTACCAGGTGCATTGCCAGTCACTAGCATATAGCGTAGGGCATCAGCTCCGTATTCATCAATGACATCCAAGGGGTCAATTCCATTCCCTAGAGATTTACTCATCTTCCGACCTTGATCATCGCGAACAATCCCATGGAATAAAACTGTGTCAAAGGGTTTTTCATCCATATTGTGGAGCCCAGAGAAAATCATTCGAGCTACCCAGAAAAAGATGATGTCGTAGCCAGTAACCAGGGTGCTGGTTGGATAGAAATATTTTAAGTCTTCTGTTTTATCCGGCCAGCCCAAGGTTGAAAATGGCCACAGTGCGGAGGAAAACCAAGTATCGAGTACATCTTCATCCTGACGGAGCTCTTCATTTTTACAAGACGGGCAATGGTCTGGGGTTTCTTCTGCAGCAATCACTTCACCACAGCTATCACAGTACCAAACAGGAATCTGATGGCCCCACCAAAGTTGCCGGGAGATACACCAGTCTTGAATATTTTCCATCCAGTTATAATAGGTTTTCTCCATGCGTTCAGGGATAAACTTAATTTCTTTATTACGAACCACATCAATGGCTGGCTGAGCTAAAGGCTCCATTTTAACATACCACTGATTGGAAATCATCGGTTCAATAATGGTACCACAACGATCATGGGTGGAAACGTTGTGAACAATGTCACGGGTTTTAAATAAAAGGTTCTCCGCTTTTAAGTCCTTTAAGATGGCTTCTCGAGCCTCATAGCGATCCATGCCGGTATAGGCAAAGCCATTGTCATTGATTTGGCCATGATCATCCATGATCATAATTTCTTCCAGATCATGGCGCAGGCCAATCTGGTAGTCATTGGGATCGTGAGCAGGGGTAATTTTGACGCAACCGGTACCAAACTCCATATCAACATAGGAATCCGCAATGACGGGAATCTCGCGATCTGTCAGAGGTAAAAGTAATGTTTTACCTATTAAGTGACTAAACCGTTCGTCCTCTGGGTGAACAGCCACCGCTGTATCCCCCAACATGGTTTCAGGGCGGGTAGTAGCAATTTCCATGAAGCCTGATCCGTCACTAAAAGGATATTTAATATGCCAAAAATGGCCATTGGTTTCCTTGTATTCCATTTCGGCATCAGAAATAGCCGTTAAGCATTTGGGACACCAGTTAGTAATCCGTTGACCACGATAGATTAATCCTTCATTAAATAATTTAACAAAGGTGTGACGAACAGCTTGGGATAGATTCTCATCCATAGTGAAAGCTTCTCTTGAATAATCCACGGAGCAACCCAAACGATCCAATTGACCCATGATTTTGCCTCGATATTCTTTGGCCCAAGCCCAAGTATGTTCTAAAAACTTTTCGCGACCAATTTCAGATTTCACAATGCCTTGATCTAATAGTTCAT
>JAAZGI010000005.1 GCA_012511315.1 Clostridium sp. | reverse complement strand
TCTTTCGTATAAACAAAACATATGCCAAGCATTATCCCTAAAATCAGAATTAATAAATTCCGCAATTAGAATCTCCTAGAAGTAGTCTTAACCTTGTTTTAGCACGTTTCTCCTCTCGGCTGACATCCACTTGATGAATCCCTAAAATCTCGCCGATATCCGACTGAGTCAAATCCTGGGCATAACGATAGAACAATACTTCCCGTTGCCTTGGTGTGATTGCCTCTAAGATCCTGCGCAGCGTTTCTCTATTTAATACTTGTTTCTCTATGGTATCAGGGTTGAAGTCCCCAGTGACCGACCGGTGGACGAACTCAGCCACCTCTTCAGCCACCATGTCTGAATCACCTTTTCCAAATAAATCAGTGTACGTTGTCTCCCGATGCATAATAGCGTCGGCTAAACGAACAATTTCACCGTGGATGTAACGATAGGCAAAGGTGCTAAACTGGGTGTTGTATTTAAAATCAAAACGATTCAATGCTTTCATAAGGCCTAGGCAGCCCGCTTGAAACAAATCATCCCGATCATCTTCGTTTCGCAGAAGATATCCGAATTCGCCCATTAACTTATAAATCATTCCTCGATTATTTTCCAGCAAATCAACTTTTTTAGCCTCATCCCCATTTCGGATCAAACGAATCAGCTCTTCGTTGGTGATTTTCATCTGCATTGTCCCCTTTACTTTATTAAGCCTATTATCCGTGAAGAGATAAATTTTATAAAACTTTAAAATCATTCTAAAAAGTGAACTGCATAATTATGTCTCTAGTAAATAAATACTAACTTAACTATTTTCTTTTCAATTTCGGGAGAAAATCAACTATGAGCAATGAAATCATATCAATCCACAAATCTTGTCAATTAAGCTAAAAGCCTCAGCAACCCTTTGTTCAAGTGAAAATACTGCCCATTTCAATGATAATTAATCCTCCTTTAGTATATTGATTTAGAACCCCACCAAAAATATTAACTTTTTGAAAACTGAATATTCTGCATAAAGTAGGTTTTTATACAGAATAAAGTCTTTTATACAATTAATATGCTTCGACTTGAATAAAAAGATGACTCAAAAAAACTAGAAAAAACCGGGAAATTCCGGTTTTTTCTAGTTTCTATAATTTGTTGTTTTTAGTTTTTCTTTTCTATTTTACAATTCGACCTTTTACAGTTTTTCTTCCTAAACTCCAGATTCGAGCAGTATATTGTTTGTTAGACTCTCCTGATTTTCTTGGAATAAATACGTCCAACCGATATTTGTTATAAAAGTGTGCGCCACCGCGATCTTTAACGGTCATGGTTCCATATCCTTCTAAATAAATCTTAGTGTATAGGGGCCACACATTATTAGCTACTACACCATATGTTAGCTTGTCTCCGGTAGCTGTAATTGTCCAACCACCATTATGTTCTGGTAGATCTGTATAAAATGACAAGTGGAAGGTGAGATCATTATTACCTGTCGTTGGTTTTGAAGGTTCCGACGGTTTTTGCGGTTCTGATGATTTTGGCGGTTCTGACGGTTTTGAAGGCTCCGACGGCTTTGAAGGTTTCGTTTCTTCCAGCTTTTTCGCTTTATCAGCTGAATCCTTAGCTGCTTTCTCTTCAGCAGCTAACTTTTTAGCTTGTTCTGCTTGTTTTGCTTGTTTCTTTTCAATTTCTTTTGTTTTTTGAGCTGCTTCTTTTTGTTGTTTAGCTTTTTCAGCTGCTTTTTTAGCTGCTTGTTCCGCTGCTACTGCATCATTTTTAGCTTTTAACTCTTTAGCTATACGTTCAGCTTCTTTTTGTTCCCTTGCTAGACGTTCAGCTTCAACTCGAGCAGCTGTAAGTTCTTTAGCTAGTTGTTCACCCTCTCTTGTAAGGGTTCTGCCCAGCTCAACTGCTTCTGCTGTTGAAACTTGGCCTTGAATTGTTTCAAGGATAGACAATGCTTCGTTGATATCCTGTTCTGAGCTATTTTCCGAACTTAGTATTCGCTCAATATCTGCAAATAATGCAACTTCTTGTGAGCTTAAAAGTTCTCGTAATTTAGTTTTTTCCGATTTTAAAGTTTCCAACTCATCTTCTTGAGCTATTTTTGTTTGATTGAGCTCATCTTGGTTGGCCTTTAAACTTGCTGTGGCATCTTCTAGTTTACTCCGGTTATTTTCCAAAGATTTTGCTTTTTCTTCCAATTCTTTTTTTAGATTATTAATGGAATCAATGAGATCTTTGTCATGTTTGGCAATATTCTCTACAACTTTAAATCTTAAAAGTAAGTCTGAAAGGTTCTCAGCACTCAAAAGTGTACTAATCGTTGATGTATGACCACTCTTGTAGACTTCACGTAAACGCTTGCCGTAGAGCTCTTCCTTATCCCCTAGCTGAACTTCTGTGACTTCAGTCTCAACCTTAGTGGTTTCAATTTGATCCGTTAATTCTTGAATCTCTTTTTCATTTTGTTGGATGCTCTCACCAACAGCTATTATGTCGTCGGATAATTCCGTAATCTTCTTTTCTTGTTTTTCAATTGTCTCTGTCATAGCCATGATTTGTTTTTTTGTGTTATCAATGGCACTCCCAGGAGCTGCTTGAGCAGTTGCTACCGGTATTGATGTTAGAGCCAATCCGACTCCTAACAATACAGAAACGACTTTCATTTGGATTTTTTTCATGTTTTTACCTCTTCCACGAATGAAATACTTTTCTTACAAGTATGATAATACGAAGAAGTTGTGAATTAAGTATAAAGTATAATTGCATTAAATATAGCATAACCCTTTAAATTTATGAACTTCATCCCTTTACAAGTCCTTTAAATCTTACAAATTGATGACAAAAAATAAATCCTTCTATATACTTCCCCTTGATTTTCCTTTCAAATTAAAATTCTAAACATTAAATACCCTATTAAAAAGGCTCTCGATTAATAAAACGGCAAAAAACCTGTTTCTAATTGTTAGACAATCAGAAACAGGTTTAAAATTAAAAAGGATAGTAGAAATTTAATAATTATGGAGAGTCCTAGATATCTAGATTAATATGACAGTATCCACCAGGGTTTTTATCTAAATAATCTTGATGATATTCTTCTGCCGGCCAAAAATTCTCAACTGGAAGTACTTCTGTCATGATGGGTTTACTGTATTCTGAACGAATTCCATCTATATATTCCTTGATATACTTCTCATCCTCTGCTGATTCAAAGTAAATTCCTGTTCTATACTGAGAGCCATGATCATTACCTTGACGGTTGGAAAGCGTGGGATCAATAATATGAAATAAAGTATCCAGCACTTTCTTAAGATCTCCCGAATAAGTTAATTCAACTGCCTCCGCTGCATCAGTGGTACCTGTGCAAACTAATTTATAATCTGGATTCTCTACGCTAGAGTTTACGCACCCTACTGTAGAATTTAAAATATAATCCTGCTGTTTAAAATAAGCTTCTACTCCCCAAAAACATCCACCTGCTACTACAATCTTTTTCATCTTATCTCCTTGTGCATTGTTTGATTTTTAAAAATATCTTTCTCTGTGGTTACACCGTTTTCTCATTTTATTTTACATATCTAATAATATGTAAAACTTTTAATTAGGTTTACCCTTATAATAAGCTAGTAAGTATGAGACCATATCTTGATAACTTTTAACCCCTCTACTTTGCCCATTGCCTTTTAAATAGCTATCATTCACCTGTTCAGCTGTTTCCATTACTGGGCCTTCAAAGGCGGACCAATATTGAATGTGTTCTCTAAGATCCAGCTTCATGCCTGAGGTGTAAAGAGATTGCACTCTTCCTGCTGCTTCTCCATCCATCTGATTTAGTCGATTTTGTGTATTAATCAACGCCAGCATAGTAGATGAGTAGCGAAGAGCTGGATCATCACTATAACGCGAAACCAAATAGGCTATAAAATTCGCCTCTTCTTCTCTTGCAATTCCTTTTAAGTGGGCCAGTTCATGTAAAATAACAGATGGTAATAATAAGGGCTGCTGATCAGCATTGTAATTCGCTTCTCCTGTATAAGGAAAAAAGATGCCAGAGATTCCCATTTTACTAAATATCCGACTGCTTAAAAGGGGCTTTGCTCTACCTACGGGATTTTTAAATTCAGGATAAATCTTTCCCATTTCATGGTAAGCTAATCTACTTGCTTGGTGGATGTCACCACCATAATTGAAGATTTCATCTTCCCCTACTGCCAAGGACCTTTCTTGACCAGCTTGTTTAGCTAAGTCTGCTGCCAATTCCTCAAGCTCCACTACAGTTCCTTGAGCGGGTCTTAAGCCAATACTGTCTTCAACCCCAAGGGCACGATAATTAAAACCCCAGATTAGTAAGAACCCAATTACTAATAGCGAAACTGTATTTGAAATCCTAAAAAAAGAATTCAAGATGTTTTTTCCATTATACAGATTCACTATCAATTTAATAACTAGAACTATCAGAAGTATAATTATGGCTACAGCCAAAAACTCTGCAATGGAATAAGAAACTACTGCAGAAATCCCTGATAAGCCTCTTAAAATAAATTTAGACAGTCCCTGTGTGAAAAACTGATCAACTAGTACACTTTTTCCCAACCAATGATACGCTAGATACAAAGCTATTGCTAAAAATGGTAATACAAGCCCTTTAATCCAGGTCAGTGACTTTTGGTTCATTCCTTCTTCAATTCCATTTCTTCCACTGGGATCGATTCATCATAAAGTACTAATGTTTCAACATCCTTAAAAAACTCTTCCATGTCATCAAATTCTTCAACCTTCTCCTTGAATTCATCCGATTTCATAAACGCTGCCAAGGTATACTTCCCAGCTTTTGTTTGGAGTTCTTCCAATGATTCAAAAGGAATATCAATGACATCTTCCTTGTTAATAAATGATAAATAGTAACTACGTTCCACTTCTTCTCCAGCCTGATTTAAGTCAATAAAAGCCGTGTATTTTACAAGCATTCTCATTTTCGTACCTCACTTTATTTTATAGTTCCATGACTAAACTCATTTAAACTTGCTTAAAGATTATCTCATTTCATGCTTTGTTTTATCAATCGATTTACTAAACTAACTTTAACCGATTATGGTGTGCCCCATAAGCTAAAAATCATATAAAGCAAAAACAAAACAATCACACTAAATAAACCAATTAAAATATATTTAACTATTTTTTCCTCTTGCGCTTCTCGCCTTAGGTTATTATCCGTTGATTTTCCTTTCTTTAGCATATCCCACCTCAAATTAAATACTTTTTTTGCTGTAAACTACCTTTACTTTATTTTACTATATTTGGAATTGTTTTTTCTTTCCAAATATAGTATGCTCTATGAGCCTAATTTATTATATTCTCCATGAAATAAACTTAGATTAAAAAAGGATTCTAAAGAATCCTTACCCCTCTTTTTATGTTCTTAATCCTTAGAAGAATCCTAGACCTTTTTCCGCGTTAATAATTCGGCTATTACTGAAACAATAGCAAATCCTATTATAATAGCAATCCAAATAAAAAATCCAGGGTCAAGATGAAGCTTTGCAATTTCTTGATTACTGATCTCAGGAGTTATTTTAGCTATATTGATAGCTCTTAGATAATCACCAAGGTAATTTCCTATAAAAAGTCCGCCCTCAATCCCAATGCTCATAAAAGTTGAAATCAATCGTTTATTAATTAAAACTAAAAATAGCGGAACGAGACATAGAATTAGAAAAAAAGTCCAGTTATGGATAGCCCAGCCAAACAAATACTCGTCTTTAAAAATAGTGGCTGCAAGCAGAAATACGAAAGAAAAAACTATGAGTTCTATGTATACCTGAATTGACCTGTTAATTTTCAATATAAACAACCCTTCACTGTGCACTGGCTATGTAAGGAACTCTACTTATATCTTGTATCACGTTTAGTTATTTGTATTATAGCAAAAATAGAAATTCTTTGGTTTCACTTTGGTTAATTTTTTCCTGAGATGAGCGGAACCTCTAGTTCCAGTGTACTCCCTTTGATTCAGTAAGCTAGCTTTTATTATCTTTTCAAATCTTTAAAATTTGGTAATAGAGTAGCCCAAGGGAGCTTCATCCCTAGCTCTCACGGAACCGTACGTGAATCTTTCCATTCATGCGGCTTATATCATCCACCTTATGGTGCCCATGTTGGGCGCACCCAAAAAAACTAAAATGACTGGCATCTGCCAGTCATTTTAGTGTGCTGAGTAAGTCTATAAGCCGAGTTCTGTATTAAATGATCATCTATCTAGACCTGTAATTTCTTACAGGTTCAAGCGGCACACCCAGGGACGGAACGGGCAGCTCCATATGTCCCTCTATTCGGCCTTGCACCAGGTGGGGTTTACATAGCCATAAAGTCACCAGTATGCTGGTGAGCTCTTACCTCACCTTTCCACCCTTACTAATCTTACGATCAGCGGTATCTCTCTGTTGCACTATCCTTAAGGTCACCCTCACTGGGAATTGCCCAGCACCCTGCCCTACGGAGCTCGGACTTTCCTCTCCTAAATTAATAGCAGCGATCATCTGACATACTCAGCACACCTAATAATACCATTTTTCCCTATTTTTAGCAATGAAAAATAGTCGTTAACTATATAGCCATTCCCTGCAAAACCCCATTATATGCTTAGACCCGTAGGGTTTGATAGGGATCCTTGGAGCTTTCTGACACAATAAATTGAACTGGTCCGATTCTTTTGATCACTTCTGCCTCTACGTCAGCCATGGCAGCCTGAAACACTTTCCATTCCGAAGCAAAATGACCTGGGTCAATCACACAAATTCCATCTTCCAAGGCATCCAACACCTCATGGTACTTTGTATCTCCAGTGATAATGCAGTTAATTCCTTGTTCTTTGGCTCCTTGAATGAATTCAGCACCACTTCCATTGATTACGGCTACGGTCTCAATTATTTGCTCTGGATTACCTGCGAATCTCACTTGGTCCAAATCCAGGGCATGAGTTACCTTAGTGGCTAACTCATTTAAAGAAATAGGATCTATGGTCGTCATCCGGCCAATTCCCTCATCTTCTGACTGGCCATCTTCTGGATCTTCTAAAAGAGTCCACTCATTAAATCCTAAAAGATGCATCAATCGATCATTCATTCCCATCTTCGCCTTGTCAAGATTGGTGTGGGCTGAGTAGGCACTCAAATTGTTTTTAACGAGGGCCAATATTTTTCTACCTGATAAATTCTGTGGCGTCACTGAGTCTGGTCGACTGAAAAGCATGGGATGATGGGTTAATATAAGCTGAGCTCCCAGAGCATTCGCCTCATCAATTAGTCCCATGGTAACATCCATGCCTATTAAGACCTTCTCAATTACTTGTTCGGGGTCGCCCACAGCCAATCCTGGATTGTCCCAAGCTTCTTTTAATTGTAATGGCGCAGTTTTCTCAATAATTGCTATCAGTTCACCTAATTTTACAGCCATAATAGCATCTCCTTTAAATACTTCTTTTGATTGGTTAATTCTAAATTTTTATTGCGTGAAGATTGAAAAGACTGATCTAACTTTTCTTGAATTGATTCAAGCTCCACTATTTTCGATTCAATAAACTCTTTTAAAAGGGGATGTTGGTCTTTCCTTAGCCGAGGACTAATCAAATAATCCATCGCTTCTTCAAGAATTTCTGGGGATTTTTCTTGGTAGCGAACTAAAAAAAACTCATAGAATCGACCATCTATTTCCTGAACAAGCTCTTCCTTTAAGATGTCATAGTTACCTGCATAAAGGTACCGACGCAAGGATGGCTGGTTTTGAGCTGGTTGCAAAAGAAGAAAATCGAGTTCTTTCACAAGATTCATCGACTTCTCAAGGATTTCTTGAGTCAGCTCACCACCCATACCAGCAATGATTGCACCATTAACTTCCCCTTTGCTTAAAACTTCCAGTCCAGACCCCAAACGAAACTCAATCAATGACTCTAAGTTGTAGCCTTTAGATGTCATCACAGCCTTTTCTAGAGGTTTTCGGTTAACATCAGACGCTATCACCCTTTTCACTTTATCTGCTAATAGAAGCGCACAGGGCACATAACCATGGTCTGTACCTACATCTGCTACGCTAAGGCAAGGAGGTGTCATCTCCACTATTTTGCTTAATCTTTTCGATAATTTCATCTCTACCCCTCCAACTTTCAAGATTACTGACTTCTTAGATCTTTTTCATCCCAATACATTGAATTTTCTTTATCTCGGAACCCTATTGCATTGTATTGCAGATTTCCTTTTCAAACATGTGTCCCAATAACTTCTTTCTATACTTCGTCTTGCTTGAATCTCTCATTCTTGACCTTTAGCTTTGACCTTTAGCTTTGAACTTCAGTCTACATCTTTTCTAATTGTTGCTAAAAGCTATAACCACGCCTTTCCAAACACGTTAAAAATTAAGTAGAATATTAAGGTGCGTGTTGATTTCAAGAAACAACAAAACTACTACAAAAACCAGTGGTACAAACATAATTCGATAATAAAATTTTCCGTCAGTAGATGAGAGAAGAAATATAATTCCGTAAGTAACCGTAATAGTGACCAGAGCCAGTAGTCCTTTAAAGATAACAGATTCTAAATAAGCACTACGAGTGATGTATTGATTCATGGATACAGGGACCCATTCGGGTAGCAGATTTAAAAAATACATAACCACGGGTAAGAGCAATAAAATCACGGTTAACAATATGCAGTATCGCGTTAACTGATTCATGGGAGCTCGTCCATCATTATTATCAGCGTTCATAAAAGAACGTTCATTTCCAGTCCGTTGCGGTATCCCTAGTTCTTTTAATTGCTCTACAAAAGCATCCGCCTCCTCTGGTGAAATCCCATAATTTCCTTGCTTG
Source organism: Clostridium sp. (assembly GCA_012511315.1). Classification (GTDB taxonomy): domain Bacteria; phylum Bacillota; class Clostridia; order Clostridiales; family Clostridiaceae; genus JG1575. The sequence goes on along the minus strand of JAAZGI010000005.1, from coordinate 4,479 downwards.
GTTTTTAAAAAGACAGCTTTTTTTGAAGAAGTAATAAATAAATCCGCTGATTCCCCATTTGAGTCTAGACCTTTTCCCAAGGCGAAACGAGCTGTATGTAGACTAGTGCCTACATTTTCAAGTAAGGTGATTCTTCTTGACCAACATTGAATTTCTGTCACTGGAATTTGAATCTGTTTTAAATCGAATGCTCCTGAGATCGTAAATTGCTGGTCCGTGAGACGAAATTTTAAAGACATTAAAAGAACTAGAATATAAGCTCCATAAACATTTAAAAGTAAAAAAAGAAACACCAAAAGGCCTTTGATGCTCATGGATGTCGCTATGACAAATAGAGCGATAATGATGAGATCAAAGAGCAAAAGCCCAAGCATAATTAGTATCCTAATATTATTTTTTTCAGGTGTATAATCCATTACATAAAACCTCCCATACCTAATCTATTATAGCATCAGAATCCTTGATGACTTTAGCGGACTTGTTTCTATTTCGTGAATTAACCCAACTACGTAAAAAAAGGCTGCCCGCAAATCTCTTGGGCAGCCTTTTTTCGATTCAATCTTTCAGGAATAAACCAAAGAATCTTTTACCATTCAAATTTATTCTATTTTTTCAGATAGATATATCCATCTGAAACCTTTATTTTATTCTAAATAATCCTTCAGCTTTTTGGATCGAGACGGATGGCGCAATTTCCTTAGCGCCTTGGCTTCTATCTGACGAATTCGCTCACGAGTAACATTAAATTCCTTACCCACTTCTTCCAAAGTTCTAGCACGACCATCGTCTAAACCAAAACGCAGGCGAAGAACTTTTTCTTCCCGTGGTGTTAGGGTATCCAGTACATCCATCAACTGCTCTTTTAGCATAGTAAAAGCTGCAGCCTCAGCTGGTGCTGGTGCATCCTGGTCTTCAATGAAGTCTCCCAAGTGTGAATCTTCTTCTTCCCCAATCGGCGTTTCCAAAGAAACTGGTTCTTGAGCAATTTTCATAATTTCACGAACCTTATCCGCTGGAATATCCATCAATTCAGCAATTTCTTCAGGTTGAGGTGATCGCCCCAACTCTTGTATTAGTTGACGCTCGATTCGAATCAATTTGTTAATCGTCTCTACCATATGAACAGGGATCCGAATGGTTCTTGCCTGGTCAGCAATTGCCCGGGTAATGGCTTGACGAATCCACCAGGTGGCATAAGTTGAGAATTTAAATCCTTTTGTAAAGTCAAACTTTTCTACGGCTTTAATTAATCCCAAGTTCCCCTCTTGAATCAAATCTAAAAACTGCATACCCCGACCTACATAACGCTTGGCAATGGAAACAACCAATCTTAAGTTGGCTTCTGCCAGCTCTTGTACAGCTCTTTCATCTCCAGCTTCAATCCGTTTAGCTAAGGCAACTTCTTCCTCGGAGGTCAGAAGATCTACTTTCCCGATTTCTTTTAGATACATCCTTACAGGATCATCAATAGAGACCCCTTCAGGTACTGACAGATCCACCTCTTCCTCTTCTTCTTCATCTTCCTTGCTCTCTAGGATGACTTCAACACCCATTGCTTCCAGTCCTTCATAGATCCGCTCGATCTGTGCTGGCGTTACTTCGACATCTTCCAGTTCATCGTTGATTTCTGTGTAATTCAACGAATGGGTCTTTTTTGCTTTGTCTAACAACCGGTTAATAATCGATTGAAGAAAATCACGATCAAAGTCCACATTTTTGTCTAGATCGATCTTTTTGTTGATACTGCCTTCCATCTATTTACCTCCAAGTTCCTTTTGGATCTGCAACAGTTCCCTGGCCACCACTAACGATTCGGCCAGTTTACCTTCTTTTTCTAATGTTTCTATTTCTTGCACCATTGCGCTTTTTCTTGCTCTTAAATTATAATATCGAACCGTCCTCACATAATCAGCGATCAGCCGATCAACTTGGATATCATCGGGTAAATCCGAAATAGCTAAAATCTGAGCCCATTCACCCTGCTCATCAACATTTCTAAGGTTCGCTGTGAGATAGGTATTTACATTATCGCCTTCATAATCAGCCAGTAATTGATAAATTCGCTGATGTGCGTTTCCTGTTAACTCTTCTTGATTAATTGATTGACTCACATCTTCATGTCCTAAAGCCATCAATTTCAGAAGATAGCGTTGAGCCCTGCGGTGACCCGATTCAACAAACCCAATTGGCTTGCGTGACGTCATCCATAGTTTACGATCATATCCACCTCGAACCATGGATTGAATGGCTGATTTGGAAACTCCAGTATCTTCGGCTAGTTTACCTACCCAAATATCTTTTTCAATGCCTGATAATTTTTCAAGTACAGGCTCTAGGTTTTTAAAATAAGTCACCTTATCTTCTTCCCTGCTAAGATCTAATCCTTCGCCAGCTTTTTCAATTTGAAACTCTGTCAATGACAAAGCCTGATCCATTAATTCAATAAAGGCATCCCGTCCATGTTCATGAATGTAATCGTCGGGATCCTTGCCTTCTGGAATTTTCAATACCCGTACTTCAAACCCTTCATGACCTAGGATTTCAAGGCTTCTTAAGGTCGCCTCCTGCCCGGCTGAATCGGCATCAAAAGAAGTAATTACTTTTGTTGCAAAACGTTTCATGAGCTTTGCCTGGATTGGCGTCAGTGCCGTCCCCAGTGCAGCCACCGCTTGGTAAATCCCTGCTTGATGCAAGGCAATACAATCCATATAACCTTCCACAATCAAGAGCGTGTCATCTTCTTTATTCATATTTTTCACAGAAAAATTTAACCCATACAGGTTGGTACCTTTATGGAATAAAGGTGTTTCTGGTGAATTCAGGTATTTCGGCTTGGTGTCATCAAGTACACGAGCCCCAAATCCGGTAATCCGTCCCCGATAATCAAAAACCGGGAAAATGATTCGGTTGCGAAAACGATCATAACACTTGCCTCGTTCGATGCCTGACATGAGACCAGAGTTTTTGATATCTTCTTCACTATAGCCCTTTGATTGTAAATGGCGATAAAGAGAATCCCAGGAATCAGGCGCATAACCCAAACCAAATCTTGTCATGGTTTGAGCTGAAATTCCACGTTTTAAAAAATAAGCACTCGCTTCTTTGTTTCTACGTAGCTGATCAAAATAAAATCGTGCGGCTGTTCGGTTGATATTTTCTAGTTTTTCTCGGGTTTGGCGTGCATCAGCTCGTTCTTGGCTTTCCTCTTCAATCTCAATTCCAGCTCGGTTTGCTAATACACGAACCGCTTCTTCAAAACCAAGGTTTTGAGTTTTCATTAGGAAGGTGAATACGTTCCCTCCCTCTCCACAACCAAAGCACTTATAAATTCGCTTAGATGGAGACACACTAAATGAAGGTGTCTTTTCTGAATGAAAGGGACAAAGTCCAGTGAAATTAGAACCGGTTCTTTTCAGGTTAACTTTCTCCTGAATGATCTCAACGATATCTGTACTTTCTTTAATTTGTTCAATAATCTCTTCTGGAATTCGTTTCATGGCTCTCCTATCTTTCGAACCTGACAGTCAATAATATAGCATACCCGCCAAATATACATTATAGCACATCCCGACTAAAGTGTGAACCCTGGTATAAAGTAACTCTTGAAGGTCGTCATAGCAAAATCATCCGTCATACCAGCAATGTAATCCGCCACAGCACGCTCTTTGCCCTCTCGGAGCGAAATTTCTCGATAAAATTCAGGTAAAGCTGACTCATGGTTCATATAATAAGAAAATAAATTACTAATAATAAATTGCGCCTTATCTTTCTCCTTGGCTTGGGCCTCTCCCAGGTAAATATTTTTAAACATAAAGGAGCGGAGCCCCATTAACGCCTCATCCACCCTAGGGCTAAGGGCTACCTCTAAAGTACCCTTGCTTACATTTTCCTGTGTTGACATTACAATATTCCGAACCAAGGTATCAATTCTTTTAGCGTGAGTTTCTCCTAACACCTCAAAGTATTCTGAAGGTATTTCTTTTACATCAAGCATACCCGCTCGAATTGAATCGTCGATGTCGTGATTCACATAAGCAATTTTATCGGCATACTTTGCAACTTGTGCTTCAAGGCTGGCTTTAGTGGCTTCCCGTCCTCCTAAACCTGAATGGAGCAAGACTCCTTCTAAAACCTCTTGGGACAAATTCAGTCCTCTGCCATCACGTTCCAAGTAGCGAAGCACCCGAACACTTTGTTCATTGTGTCGGAATCCCCCTGGTAGTAAATGGTTTAAAATCTCTTCGCCATTGTGGGCGAAGGCCACGTGACCAATGTCGTGAGCCAAGGTAATAGCCTCAACTAAATCCTCATTGATACCTAGACCTCGAGCTATAGTGCGAGCAATTTGACTCACTTCTAATGTATGAGTTAATCGCGTTCGATAGTGATCACCAGCGGTGCGAATGTAAACTTGTGTTTTATGTTTTAAGCGGCGGAAAGATTTGGAGTGAATGATTCGATCACGATCAATCATAAAAC
>JAAZGI010000244.1 GCA_012511315.1 Clostridium sp. | reverse complement strand
CGCCTCCTATCTCGAAAAGCCATCGATGCCTTGATTTCCATGAAAGAGTACACTCGTTTCTCAAAAGGGCTCTTTGCATGGATTGGTTTTAATTCAACCACATTAGAATATGAAAACGTACAGCGAGAATCTGGCCAAACCAAATGGAACCTACGTAGCCTGCTGCGTTATGCAGCCGATGGCGTCATGAGTTTTAATGATAAGCCCCTACGCGTTAGCTTTTATACAGGAACCTTTATTACCCTACTTGGTATCATCTACGTTCTTTATTCTCTCTTGCGTGTTCTCATCGTTGGTATTGAGACACCAGGTTATTTCACCGTCATCTCTGCTATCTTAATCACCGGTGGCGTCCAGCTAGTATCCATTGGAATCCTAGGTGAATACATCGGTAAAATTTACTATGAAGTGAAAGGTCGGCCTCATTTCTTAGTACAAGAATCCAATATCTCCGACCCAACAGATTCTCAAAGGAATACGAGTAAAAGGAAATAATGATTATGAAAGATCGAATCTTAAACTCAATCAAAGAGTTCATACAAGGATTTAGGGATGGAAGCATTTGGCACCATTCCTTGATTCGTTTTGTCTTAATTGGTGTTTTTAACACCCTCCATTTTTGGATCTGGTATAACCTGTTCCTAAAGTTAAATATCCTTTATCCAGTGGCCTTCACCTTAGGCTTTGTTCTATCCATGGTGGGTTCTTTTTTCCTTAACACCTATTTTACCTTCAAGACAAAGCCCAGTTGGCAGAAGTTTATTCGTTTCCCACTGACTACACTTCCAAATTATATTATTAGCCAAGTGGGATTGTGGATTTTTGTTGAGCAATTGGCCTTACCAAAAAACATTTCCGGTCTGTTAGCTTCACTGGTAGCGATTCCTGTGACTTATCTTGTGACAAAGCATATTTTGACTGGGGAAGCATCCAGCCAATACCCATCCACTTCAAAGTATCAGAGTGCCTATCAAAAAGATGCTTTAGAAAAAGGTAAAAAAATGCCCTGGCTGGATTCCAAAGACTTACTAATTTTAGCCGGTTTTATTGTTTTCGCCTTGGTCGCTCATCGTTATATTTTTAAGTCAGGCTTTCTTTATGGCGATGATCATACCGACTCTACGGTTCAAATGATTTATTTTTTACCCTACTTAATCAAAGAAGTTCTGTTAAAAGGACACTTTTGGGCTTGGACTTACGGCATGGGTGGAGATATTTTCTCCGAATTTTCATACTATTATACGACCTCTCCCATCATCTGGTCTCTTTTACCTCTTTATAAGGTTCTCCCTGAAGCTTGGTATACCCTAGAGAATTCCCTTAACCTGAAATTGTTTATTTCCATCTATAAACAAGTTTGGATTATGGGCCTTATGTACATTCTTCTTCGTTATGAAAAACGTAGCCGTGGCTCGTCCTTTGCCGCAGCTATTGTCTATGCCGGTGGAATCTACTATATGTGGAACGCTAACTTTTTCGACTTTATGACCGACGCCTATCTTTGGGTGCCCCTTATGGTGTTAGGTTTTAGAATCTGGGAAAAAAAGCGAAATTTTTGGCCCTTAGTTTTGTCAGCAGCCTTAGCCGCGATCAATAACTACTACTTTGCCTACCATACGTATTTCTTTTTTATTCTATTTGTTTTAATCATGGCCAGACCGCCGAAGAAGCTAACAGGCTTTAAAGCAAAATTCCAAGGTTGGTTTAAAGAAGTAGGTGGTTATGCTTGGCAGGGAGTAGCAGCCCTTTTATTATCTATGGTAGCCTTTCTGCCGGCCGTTTTCTCCTTTTTAAAAATCGACCGGTTTGACACGGTGAATCCAGTTTCTTTGTTCTATTCCCCTGACTTTTACTACAATATGCCAATTAACTTGTTTTTCAACAACTCAACTCTTGGCATCCCCATGCTTATTTTGTTGGCTCTATTTATCAACTATAAGCACACCTCGGAGCTAACCGATCGTAAAGTGTTATTGCTCTTGGTATTTGTCATTCTTTATATGCTGCCCTTTACCGGCTACTTTTTAAATGGCATGAATTACCACTCCGAGCGTTGGTTTTATTTGCTCCTGTTTGTCTTTAGTTATGCCTTTGCCGATATCCTCGACGAAATGAAAAAGCCCCATCGATTTAATTTATTCTGGCTTGGCTTAATTTTTGTTATCAGCGCAGCATTAATTATTTTCCGCTGGGATGTTATCAAAGGCTTTGACGACAAAGACAAGTAT
>JAAZGI010000243.1 GCA_012511315.1 Clostridium sp. | reverse complement strand
TAAATTGCTACCTTAGTTTTGATTCCATTTTTGTTATATTGATACTCTGTGATTTCTTCATATGTCATTGGTGTCAGAGTTACAACTTTCTTTAATTCCAATTGTCTTATTTTATCTCCAAAGCGTTCAGGATGGCGTGCTTTCGCTGCCTCAAATACTCTTCTTCGCTTCTTCAGGATTTTCTTTTCCTTCCCTTCATGTCGATCATTAGGACTGATATACAGTAAGCTACTATGAGGTTCCTTATTATATCGTTCTACAAACTCTTCCATCCACTTTGCTGCATCTTCAATGGTGCTAAATCCTTTCTTTGGGTACTTCAAGTCCGTCTTCAACGTACCAAAGAATGACTCAATGTAAGGGTTATCGTTGCTAACACGCGGTCTAGAATGGCTTTGAAACACGCCCAAATTACGCAACATACTAGCTAAGGTTTGCCCCTTTAGAGTCTTGCCATTATCTCCATGAAGCCATTCAGGAATCGTCAATCCATTTTCTACAAATTCTTCTCGGACATACTCTTTTGTTGCTTCCAGACTATCTTGGTAGAATAGTCGGAAACTTACGATTTTCCGACTATACATATCAATAAGAACGAGAGCTTTATAGAAGATTCCTTTAATATAGGAAGGCAAGAAGGTAATATCCCAATTTAACACCTGACCTGGTCTTTCTGCTACTATGTTTGGTTTCACATGGACTTGATCGGCTTTACGATTCTGAGTCCGCCTTACAGTGGCTGAGTGCCTTCCTAATAGCCGGTACATGGTGCTTTCACTACAGAGATACTGTCCATCATCCGCTAGCTTTGCTACGATTTTATAAGGATTCTTATCAGCATACTTTTCAGAATATAGAACCTTGTAGACTTCTTCTTCCTCTTTTTCAGATAACTTATTGACTGGATTCCGCTTATCTACCGTAGTTCTCCGATCCGCTCGTTCTCCATCTCGCGTCCAGTTACGATAGGTATTCGGTGCAATCCCAACTACTTCACAACAATCGATTAAGGTTGCTCCTTGGCCTCTTGCTTCATTAATTAGCTTTATCACAGCTTTCCGTAGACGTAGATTCGTTAGTTTTCCTCGTCCAATTTCATGTCCACGCAGAGTTGATCCACTTTTTTTTTGAGTTCCAATAGTGCTAAGGCACTTTTCTTTTCTTTTTCAGATTTTCTAAGCTGTTTTTTTAGCTCATGAACTTCTTGATTAAACTTATTTATCACCCTTTTATTGTTGTCCTCCACCTCATCTACCTCCTTTGATACCATTTGGTATCTCTCATCCTTATAAAGTTCTGTCCATTCCTTTAGTTTTTCGGATGCAATGCCATGCTGACGACAGTATCGAGCTTTATCACTTTCTTTAGATCCAATAGTCTCACGGACAAAGAATAATTCTTGCTCTGTTAATACCGCACAAGGGTTTTCAGAACTCATAATCAACTCACTCTTCTTGTATTTATTGTACCAAGAATAGAGCGCTGAATACGAGACTCCAATCTCTGTTGCTAATGATTGGAAAGGACGATGGGGATTTCGGACTACTTTCTCAACGGCTGCTAACTTAAACGCAGCACTATAACGTGTTCTGGTTTTACGTTCAGCTACTAATTTCTTCTCACTTTCAAGCATATCGTTCTCCTTAAACTTTTTACTTAAAAGTTCAAACTAGCCTAACACATAATGTTCTCTTTTTAATGCTTTTTAATGTTCCATCATTTTTTCAGCTACCGGTTTTTCTATTTACCTATTTCTCTATTTTACCATGAAACTCAAAATTAGATCTTCCAGTAGCTTTTCAAGATTAACTTCCTCCAACAAAAATAGCC
>JAAZGI010000242.1 GCA_012511315.1 Clostridium sp. | reverse complement strand
GTTCGTTAAATATTTGACTTATTCTCCTTACTATTATAATATTTATTCGTACTTATAACATTTAGGGAGGTATTATTATGGATTTTATCGTCAATCTTATCACTAAAGCTAGTGACTTGATGTGGTCAAGTGTACTCTTGTACATTCTTGTAGCTGTCGGAATTATTTATTCAGTTTATCTAGGTTTTCCTCAAGTTCGTTACTTTGGTGAAGCGTTCAAACAAACCTTTGGCGGCCTTTTCAAAAAGAAAGCAAAAGCTGAAGTTGGTTCTATGTCATCATTCCAAGCTCTTGCTACTGCAATTGCAGCACAGGTTGGAACCGGTAACGTTGCCGGTGTCGCAACCGCCATCATGTCTGGTGGACCAGGAGCAATCTTCTGGATGTGGATGTCAGGTATTCTTGGTATGGCCACAATATTTGGTGAAGCAGTCCTAGCTCAGAAATACCGTGAAGTTCGCGATGGGAACTATGTGGGTGGACCTGCTTTCTACATTCGCAAAGGATTAAAAAATCAAAAGTTAGCTAAATTCTTAGCTGCTTTCTTTGCAGTTGCATTGATTTTAGCACTTGGCTTTGTCGGTAACCTCGTTCAATCTAACTCAATTTCTGCTGCTGTAACAAAGGCTACAGGAATTAATCCAATTATTATAGGAATTGCTCTTGCAATTGCTGCTGCCTTAGTATTTATGGGTGGTATGAAGCGTATTGCTAGCTTCGCTGAATTCGTTGTTCCCTTTATGGCTGTTTTATATATTGTTGGAACGATTGTTGTTATGTTTGTTTTTAAAGATCAAGTTGGCCCTGCTTTCCGTTCAATCTTTGTTGGAGCTTTTAACCCTTCAGCTATTATGGGTGGTGCTCTTGGTGTTACTGTGAAACAAGCGGTACGCTTTGGTGTTGCTAGAGGTCTTTTCTCCAATGAAGCTGGTATGGGTTCTACACCTCATGCTCACGCAGTTGCTAACGTTAAGCACCCAGCTCAGCAGGGTCTTGTAGCAATCGTTGGTGTTGTTATTGATACAATCGTTGTCTGCACATCTACTGCCATGGTTATCCTAGTTACAGGTGCTCACGAAAAAGGTTTAGACGGTGCGCTGGTAACACAAGAAGCTTTCACCACTGCATTTGGTAGTTTTGGAACCTCGTTCCTTGCGATTTGCCTCACCTTCTTCGCTTTTACCACCATCATTGGGTGGTACTACTTCGGAGAAACCAACATTCGTTACCTATTTGGTAAAAAAGGTCTATTGCCTTACCGGATTATCGTAGTTTTCTTTATCATTTTAGGATCATCACTTACACAAAAAGTTGACTTTGTATGGGTAATGGCTGACTTCTTTAATGGAATTATGGTCTTCCCAAATATGATTGCCCTGCTAATCCTTGCTCCACAGGTTAAGAAGATTCTTAACAGCTACAGAGCTGGAGAAGTTTTCAATCGTGACGAAATGCTTTAATTTTAACTCTAAAAAAGCTCCTAGGACGTCTGTCCAAGGAGCTTTTTTTACGCTTGTCTATTTTGAACCCTTTTTTTTAAATTGACAAGCGGGGAATTAAATAACTACAAAATTACACCCATACTTATTTTTATAATCAGCTGATAAAACTAGTTTAAATCGAATTTTCTGTACTTGGCTAAGCTTCTTTTTTCCCCCATCGTCTTAAAGCAACGGTTAACACGATACCTACTATTACTAGAATGATGCCCACTCCAATCATAAACTTCCCCATGATTTGAACTGGATTATTAGCTAGCATCTCAACGGCCATGGGATCATCCATAAAAAAGGAATCCATTCCTGTTGGAGCAAACATCCGATTGGTTATGAAGATAGATAGACCGCCCATGGCCATTGAGCCAATTCCAGCCATAATGACATAGAAGCCAGCAAGCCATCCAAACTTTTTGATTAAGTTATCCAAGGTGTTCGGTAAATGGTCCACCCAGTCAGGTACAAAAGCCTGGTTATTTTCCTGGCTCAGTTTATTTTTTTCAATCTCTTGGATTGGTTCATTAAATCCTTCCTCAGACAGAAGCCAGTCACTGGTTACACCGAAGGTTTGTGCAATCAACCTAATCTTAAAGATTTCCGGCGTGGCATCTCCATTTTCCCATTTACTAATAGCTTGGCGCGATACACCCATAAGCTCCGCTAACGCTTCTTGAGACAGCCCGCGTCTTTTCCTTAACTCTAAAATCTTTTCTGATAATTTCATAGATTCAC
>JAAZGI010000033.1 GCA_012511315.1 Clostridium sp. | reverse complement strand
TGCGCCCATGCTGGGCGCACGAAAAAAAGAGACCCTTTATTTAGGATCTCTTTTAAATAGTAAATGGGTTTATGTGTTTATGATTTCTAGCTTAGGCAATAAACACGATCAGATAAATAAATACTGAGACAGCTGCCAATAGAATCGAATCAAACCGATCCAGGATACCACCATGTCCGGGAATTAACTTGGGATAATCTTTAACCCCCGCATCTCGTTTGATGGAGGACGCGATCAGATCGCCAATTTGGGAGAAGAATGAACCGATAAAGCCCATGGCTAGAAAATGCAATGGTTGCATCACTTCGCGACCCGTATAACTTAAGGCCAGGCCAAAGAACATAGTAGCCAAAGCTCCACCGATTAGACCGCCAATGGCACCTTCCACCGTTTTCTTAGGTGACACGGCTGGGATCAGCTTTCGCTTGCCAAAGAAACGTCCTGTAAAATAAGCGGTGGTATCACAAATCCAAGCAATGGTGAAAATGGTGAGAATATAGTACTTCCCCCCTGCCATCTCATAAATCAAAAGAATCAAGGCGAAAAAGACGATGGTATAAATAAAGCCCATGATGGTTACTGCCGCATCCATAAAATTATAGTTGCGGCGGAACACGGAGATAATCATAGCCGCTACCGTTACGAGTAAAATCATAATGGATAACACCCTAAAATCACCATAGCCGAGAATAAATAACCCAAATAGGAAGGTACCACCCATATAGCCTGCACTTTCAATGGGTTTTATTTTTTTTACTTTGATGACTGCAAAGAATTCATACATGGCTCTTAGGCCCATGATTGACACCACCAACTGCAGCCAAATACCACCCATAATAAAAGCTAAGAAAATGGGGATTAAAAACAAGGCACCAAAGTAGCGATTATCTCGTAGAGGTTGTTTAACATCTTCGAATCTATCCATCTGTTTTAACTCCTCCAAATCGTCGGTCCCGCTGCTGAATATCAAAAATGGCTTGTCTTAAATCTTTTGGTTTAAAATCGGGCCAGAAAATATCGGAAAACCAAAACTCCGCATAGGCTGATTGATAAAGCATAAAGTTCGATAACCGGTATTCCCCTGAGGGTCGAATAATTAAATCTGGTTCTGGAATGTCGCCTGCATAAAGATAAGCGGAAAACCCTTTCTCATCCAGGTCTTCTATCGTTAGATTACCAGCTTCAACGTCTTTATAGGCTTTCTTAATGGCACGAATAACCTCGCGCTGACCACCATAATTTAAGGCTAAATACATGTGCACGCCAGTGTTATTCTTGGTTCTTTCATGAGCCGAAACTAATTCGTCATAGCAAACCTTAGGTAGCTCCTCAATATCACCAATAAAATCAATGATTACATTGTTTTCATTGAGTTCCTTGAATTCACTTTTCAAATAGCGCACCAACAGATCCATTAAAAAGCTGACTTCCGTTTGAGGCCGTTTCCAGTTTTCCGTAGAAAAAGCATACAGTGTCAGATACTTAACGCCCAGGCGATTCGACTCCTTGACAATGCTTCGAATGGTTTCCACGCCAGCTTTATGTCCCATGGATCGTGGGAGCATTCGGGCTTTGGCCCAGCGTCCATTGCCATCCATAATAATTCCAATATGCTGAGGGATTCGATTCATATCCAGTTCCACAGTCTGACCTGGTTTGTTTGTTTTCATTCCTGACACAGTGGTTTCCTCCTAGATGGTCATTACTTCCTCTTCTTTTTCTTCAACTGCCTTATCAATGTTAGCGATATACTGATCTGTTAGTTTTTGAATATCCTCTTCACCGCGCTTCACATCATCCTCTGGAACGCCTTCATCTTTTAATGCCTTAATCTTATCATTGGCATCACGGCGAATGGAGCGAATGGCAATCTTGGAATCTTCTCCATATTTTTTAACCTGTTTCACGATGTTTTTACGGGTTTCTTCCGTTAGTTCAGCAATTACTAGGCGAATCGCTTTTCCATCATTGACTGGATTGATCCCCAAGTCTGATTTTAAGATTGCCCGTTCAATGTTTTTCAGCATGGGTTTTTCCCAAGGTGTAATAACCATCATTCTCGCCTCAGGAACAGAGATGTTACCAACTTGATTTAAAGGAACCATGGACCCATAGTATTCCACTTCAATGCGATCCAGCATACGTGGGTTGGCTCGTCCAGCCTTTAGGGTGTCCAGTTCTGCGTGCAGGTTGTCCATACTCTTACCCATTTTCTCTTTTGCTGTTTTGTTAATGTCGTTAATCATTGTTAAAAATACCTCCAATTTAAATTTAAAATTTTATCGTTTTTTTAAGAAATAACTGTTCCAATCTTTTCACCAGTGATGGCCCGTTTAATATTGCCTGATTGGTCTAAAGAAAACACAATAATCGGGATATCATTTTCCTGACAAAGAGCCATAGCGGGTGAATCCATGGCTTTAAGACCTTGTTCTAATACTTCTTGATAGGTTAAAGAGTCGTATTTAATGGCATCAGGAAACAGATTTGGATCTTTATCGTAGACGCCATCAACTTTTTTAGCAAATAAAATCGCTTCGGCTTCAATTTCAGCTGCTCTTAATGCTGCTGCCGTATCCGTCGAGAAAAATGGATTTCCAGAACCCGCTGCAAAGATCACAACGCGACCTTTTTCTAAATGACGCATGGCCCGGCGACGAATGTACGGTTCGCAGATTTCCCGCATTTCGATGGCAGACTGGACTCTAGTTTCTACACCGATATCTTCCAAGGAATTTTGTAGTGCCAAGGCATTGATGCATGTTGCCAGCATACCCATGTAATCAGCAGTAGTACGATCCATGCCCCCACCTTCTCGTCCTCGCCAGATGTTACCAGCGCCAATAACGGCTCCAACTTCTACGCCCATATCCACTAATTCTTTAATCTCTCGTGAGATTCGCAAGGCAACTTCAAAGTCAATGCCATAGCCATTTGTTCCAGCTAGTGCTTCTCCAGATAGTTTCAGCATAACCCGCTTATATTTAAGATTCTTCACTTCTTCCATGTTTTCCTCCAATATATCTATAACTGTATTCATTTTACCACACTCTGTCTGGCTACTCGAAGACTTTTATCCTTGATTGTTCAAAAGGCTTCTTCTCAAGGCCACTAATTCCAACCAATCTAAGTTCTCCATTTAAAAACGGGGTGCAACAGCGTCTTTCGCTAATGCACCCCGTATTCATTAAATTATGTTCCCATTCGGGTTACTTTATTTTATTTCTGTCGGTTTATTTTCTAAACCTTGCTCCTTAAGCCAAGCTAAAGGATCGGCAGATCATTTACTCTGAGGCTTCATCTGAGCTGCAACTTCAGCTGCGAAATCTTCAGATTTCTTTTCAATTCCTTCGCCCTTTTCATAGCGAACAAATTCAACAACTTCCATAGCGCCTAGGTTTTTAGCTTCGCCATCAATATACTTGCTCACAGACATGTCTGGATCCTTAACAAAAGGTTGCTCTAGTAGAACAGCTTCCTTAAAGTATTTATTGATGCGTCCCATTACCATCTTTTCAACGATATTGTCTGGTTTGCCTTCGTTTTTAGCTTGAACGCGGTAGATTTCTTTTTCTTTTTCCAGTGTATCCTGGTCTACCATGTCTTTTGATAGGAAAGGAGGATTTGTTGCAGCAACGTGCATCGCAACGTCTCTTGCAACTCTTTGAACTACTTCGTTAGCATTTTCAGATTTACGTGCAACTAAAACACGAATCTTTCCACCCATGTGAACATAGCTAGAAACGACTCCATCAGTAGCTTCAAATTTTACGAACCGTCTTAAGTCCATGTTTTCGCCGATTTTAGCAACCAATTCTGTGATTGCTTTACCAACGGTCATGCCCTTATACTCTTCGTTTTTGAATGCTTCGATGTCAGCTGCTTCTGTTTCAGATGCAAGCTTTGCAAAGTCATCAGCCATTGCCTTGAAATCTTCGTTCATGGAAACAAAGTCTGTTTCACAGTTGAACTCAATCATACCAGCCTTCTTCATGTCGTCAGAAACATAAGTTGCGACAACACCTTCCGCTGCAATACGACCAGACTTCTTAGCTGCCGAAGCAAGTCCTTTTTCTCTTAATATTTCCGTAGCGCGGTCAATGTTTCCGTCAGCTTCAACTAAAGCCTTCTTGGAATCCATCATACCCGCACCAGTCTTATCTCTTAATTCTTTTACCATTTTTGCAGTGATCATAAGTTAATCCTCCCTGTTTTAGGTTATTCTTGTTTCATTTTTATCGTCTTAAATTACGTAGTTTCCCACGTTTATTTCAAATCATCCAGATTGAAGTCATCTTCAAAGAAATATCGTTCACCCTTATTAACTACAATAAAAGGAATTCCGATGGAGCCCCGTTCCTTAATGGAATCAAATACAGGCAAGCTTTCCCGATAATCCATAAATACTTTTAGATTCGATAAGCTATCTGTAATGGAAGCATAGATATAACGAATACCTGCTTCATTGAGCTGTTCTTTGACGATCTCACATCCTGGTCAAAGTTTTGATCCGAATACGACGATTTGTTTTGTATTTTTCATTTCTACCTCACTTAAGTCAGATTGAAAGTTTCAAAATAAAAGGGCAATGGGAAACCCATCCACCCTTAATTTACTTAACTAAGCTTCTGTTGTCTGAGCTGCTTCGACTTCTTCAGTTGCTTCTTCTTTTTCAGAAGCAACATCTTCCATCTGTTCGCCCTGTCTGCCTTCAATAACGGCATCTCCAAGCTTTCCTGCAATGAGCTTAACGGCACGAATGGCGTCGTCATTTCCAGGAATGATGTAGTCGATCTCGTCTGGATCACAATTTGTATCTACAATAGCTACAATCGGAATTCCTAAGGAACGAGCTTCAGCGATGGCAATGCGTTCTTTTTTAGGGTCAACAACAAACATTGCTCCTAAGTTTTCAACATCAAGGTTACGGATTCCGCCTAAGTTTCTCTCCAGCTTATCCATTTCATGCATAAGAGCTGCAACTTCTTTCTTAGGTAGAACATCCATGGTTCCATCGTCTTCCATGTCATGAAGATCTTCAAGACGTCTAACTCTGGACTTAATGGTCTTAAAGTTTGTTAGCATACCACCGAGCCATCTGTTATTGACAAAGTGCATGCCTGCGCGTTCGGCTTCTTCCTGAATGGATTCTTGAGCCTGCTTCTTGGTTCCTACAAATAGGATATCCTTTCCGTTGGCTGCATTTTCCCGAACAAAGTTGTAAGCGTCATCCATCATTTTTACGGTCTTCTGAAGATCGATGATGTAGATTCCGTTACGTTCTGTGAAGATATAAGGAGCCATCTTAGGGTTCCATCTTCTGGTCTGATGTCCGAAGTGGACACCCGCTTCTAAGAGCTGTTTCATTGAAATTACTGACATAATATTTCCTCCTGGTTTTTACCTCCATCTACCATATTTAAATTGAACATTTCTGCACCAGCATTCAAAAAAGGTAGATGTGTGTATTTTTTATACCATACTATTGTATCACACGGGACAGTGCTTGCCAACACTAACTTTAAAACACCTTAATAAGCGCTGGTCTTTGATTTCACCTTCTCTAGGCGTTTTATGATTTATTTAGCTAACTTATTATCCAAAACCTCAATATTTAAGACTTAGTTTCAATTCTTCAGACTATGATTCAATTCTTCAAGCTCAGTTCAATCCTTCAATCTAAGCAATACAAACAAAGGGGTGCTATTACCAACCCAATCTCACTAATTAAAGCTTAAACTGCAATCTATAAATTCCTAGTTCAAAATCGGCATTTATAATAGAGCTTGTTAGTTTAAACTAGGGCTTATTCCTTAAAGACACTGACTTTCTTTATCACCTGAAAAATAACTAAAATCAACCAAGGTTAACTGAAATCAACCAACATTAACTAAAATCAACTGAAAAATAAGAAGGCACTCATAAACAGTGCCTTCTCGCCTTTTAGAATCTAGTTGATGGAACCCATCAACTTAGTAAATGATTCCATCCACAATGATGTTTTCCTTGAATAGAAATTTGGAGTATTTGATTTGGATGCCATCGCGACCCGCCTGGACATCATGACGTACGTATACGTTAATCCCATCCACTTTATGTACTTCAAAGCTCTCAATATCTTGTTTTGGTTGTCCCATTAAAACTAATGGTTGTGGTTCGGAAGGGCCTCAACTAGAACAACCTTCCACATAGACATGAACATCTTCAAAGTTTTGTTTTTTAATAAGCTTTACTGCTTTGTCATCAATTTTTATATCCATTTCTCTCTCCTTGTCGAAAGATTTTTTGAAATCAATTTAGTTTTCTTCTTTTTAGAATACCCTAATTTGCTCATTTATTCCCTACAAACTAGCGTCAGTTATCACTGGATTGTTATATTCTTCAAGATCCAGTTCGTTCATAGACTTAGCTGCTACCACTCCAGCTAGAATGGAGTCAGATACGTTAAGACTAGTCCGCGCCATGTCAATAAGCGGTTCAATGGCAATTAAGAGACCTGCCAACCCAACTGGGAAGCCCATGGCTGAAAGAACAACCAATGCAGCAAAAGTAGCACCGCCACCTACACCAGCAATACCAAAGGAGGCAAATGTAGTGACCACAATGAGTCGAACTAAAAAGATTGGATCCAATGGGTTAATTCCCATGGTTGGAGCAATCATGACTGCAAGCATAGCTGGGTATATTCCAGCACAACCATTTTGTCCAATGGATGTACCAAGGGTTCCTGCTAAGTTTGCGGTTCCCTCTGGGACACCCATTCGTTCCTTTTGAACCTTAATTGTCATTGGTAGCGTACCGGCTGAGGATCTGGATGTGAATCCAAAGATCAAGGCATCCATTGACTTCTTAACAAAAGTTAAAGGATTCAGTCCAAACAGGAGCAAAATCAAAAGATGAACGGCAAACATGATTGCAATGGCCACGTAGGAGGCGACAATAAACTTTAAGAGCCGCAAAATATCTGATACGTTAGAAGTTGCAGCTACCCTGGTCATTAAAGCTAAAATACCATACGGGGTAAAGCGCATCACTAGGTTTACTAAACGCATGATCACATCATGGAGAGAAACCACTAAGTCTTCAAATACTTTAGCCGATTCCGGCTTGAATTTACGAATTTGAATTGCTGCAATGGCAAGGATCGTTGCAAAGAATACAACCGATAAGGTTGCGTTGGAACCTTGTCCGCCCAAAGCTGCAAAAGGATTGGTTGGAATAATTTCCATAATTTGCTGCTGAATCGGTGTTTGGGTAAAGTTCGCTAAAGTTTCTTCTAACCCTGTACCACGAGCGGCTTCCGCCTGTCCAACTTGAAGTCCTTCAGCTGTTAACCCAAAGGCTGCTGTTGTTAGCGCTCCAATAAGAGCAGAAATTGCTACCGTTCCCATTAATACAGCCAGAACTCGTCCCGTTAATTTCCCAAGATTTTGAGACCGCTGTGTGATAAATGCATAAAGGATTGAGATAAAGATCAGCGGCATAACAATCATCCGCAGTAATCGAACGTATCCCGAACCCACCAGGGCAATCCAGTCCATGGCTGAATTCACAACGGCACTGTCATAGCCTAAAACCGCCTGCAAAGCAGCTCCGAAAATCAGACCAATAACCAATGCGCCTACTACCCGGAAAGTAAAGGATTTGTTCTGCTTCTTCAACATGAACAAGCTGCCCAGTAATGCTGCAAAGATTACAAGAATTAATAAAGTAATTAAAATATCGCTCATAATAACCTCCATTTTTTATTTATACAGATTCTGACCCTGTATATCAATTATTAAAAGTAACTCTTAAAATTGTATCACAGAGATTGTAAAAATAACACCACCGTTTTTACCGTTAACGGAAAATTATCATTAATGCCAGCCTATTTTCTCCTTGGTTTCCTTAAAACCACCCTAAACTTAACTTTTATGAGTCTTAGTCCTCTAAGCTCTTTTAGTATTTTAAAATTAGATTTTTAAATCCTCAAATGAATTTTTAACTTAGCTTAAAAAATCGTTTCTTACCTACTTTTAAAATATCTCCCATTTGGCAGTCTCTTAAGCTCGATACCTTTTCTCCATTAACTTGAATTCCAGATTGGCTTAGCATTCTTCTCAGTTCACTGGTCGATTGGCCAGTTTCCCCTTTAACGGCTGATAAAATACCCACCTCATCCCACTGCTTTATGCTCAAAGTTGTAACATCCGTTGGCAGAATCCCCTTGGAGAAAGTATCAAGAAAGAACTTTTCAGCCTCCTCCGCTTCTTCTTTTGACCAGTAGAGCCTTGTAATAACCCTGGCCAAAACAAGTTTCTCATCTCGTGGGTTAGCGCCTGATTCTAAGCGGGATCTCACATCAGCAATACCTTTGGGTGTTTCATCAGTGACCAGTTCAAAGTAGCGAACAATCAACTCATCTGGGATCCTCATAACCTTTTCAAACATGACCCTCGGCTCCTCACTCACTCCTATGTAGTTGCCTAGACTTTTACTCATCTTTTGCACGCCATCAATTCCCTCCAGTAAGGGCAAGGTAATGACAGCCTGGGGAGATTGGCCAAACTGTTTTTGCAAGGTTCTGCCCATTAAAAGATTAAAGGTTTGATCCGAACCACCAACCTCGATATCAGCCTTTAGCGCAACACTGTCTCTAGCTTGAAGTAAGGGATACATAAATTCATGAATACCAATGGGAGTTTCGGATTCAAACCTCGTTTTAAAATCATCTCGCTCCAACATTCTGGCTACGGTTACTGAAGCCGCCATGGATAAAGTATCTTCTAAACTTAACTTGCTTAACCATTCACTATTGTAGCGAATGTCAGTCTTGGTCTTATCAAGTACCCGAAAGACTTGTTCAAAATAGGTGGCAGCATTATGACGAACTTCTTCATCACTGAGCTGGACCCTTGTCTTACTTCTTCCCGAAGGGTCGCCAATCTTGCCTGTAAAATCTCCAATGATAATGACGATTTGGTGACCAAGGTCTTGTAATAGTTTCATCTTACGTAAAACCACCGTGTGGCCCAAATGAATATCAGGAGCCGTTGGATCTAAGCCCAGTTTAACAATCAATGGCTCACCTTTTATTAATTTTTTTCTTAGATCATCTTCCCCTACCAACTGATCTGTACCCTTGCGAATTAAGGCCAATACTTCATCCACGCTTTGATCTAAATCCTTAAATCCATGATCCATCCCTTTGTTTTTCATATCTTTTATTTCCTTCTCCATTAATTTTCCTCCTAATTCTTCCTTCATTTATTGCACCCTCTTTTCTTTTATTTAGCTTAAGTTAATGTAACTTTTGGCCATCTGCTTTTGGCCATCTGCTTTTGAGTTCATCTTTTTAAGTCTTATCTTTCAAAAAGAAATTCTTTCAAAAAATAAAAAAACCCCTTTGCATCAAGCAAAAGGACGGCCATGCCGTGTTACCACCTTATTTTTATTCCCTCCTCACGAAGAGAACCTCTTCAGGTACATTCATACCCTAGCATTATAACGTATGCAGGAAACGGCGCAGCCTTAGGAATCTTTATGGACTCTGTTCAGTGCGCGGCTCAAAGATGTATTCAGTAAAAACTGCTGTGCACCTCTCATCAACCGGTTGCTTTCTGTTCAGCTCGAACTCCACTTACTATTTCTTTTCATAGCCTTTGAATATATGTATTATATCACGTCTAAAGACGGGGTCAAGATAAAATAGGTAATAATCCAATAACTAGCCCTCAAACCTCAAATGAATTTTTAACTTCTACCCCTGAATTACATAAAGTAGAAGTAAGTTATGCAAACCAGAAAGCAGAAATAAACATTGCACTAAGCTAAATTAGGGTGAAGAAGATGCTTCTGGAAGGGACTTTGCGATGAAAAGCAGAAAACTTTATCTCTCTACAAATAAAGCTATCCTTCAAATGACTATAGGGTACCATGCAAAATAAAGGTAAAAAAGACAAAAGTTTAGCAAGCTGATATTGCCAACAAGCTAAATTATGAAGCGATCAAGCTGACATGAAACCAACAAGTTAAAATGAAACAATAAATCAAAAGAAGCTGCCAATGACAGCTTCTTTTGATTTATATTCTGTTAAGACCGACGGCCCAGCTCTTCAAGGAGCTTATCATTTAAGACTGTGATATGTGTCCCCTTCATACCTAAGGACCTAGACTTAATGACACCGGCTGACTCAAACTTCCGCAAGGCATTCACTATAACTGAACGAGTAATCCCTGCATTATCAGCAATTTTAGAAGCTACTACTCGCCCCTCACCACCATCTAACTCATCAAAGATATGTCTGATGGCTTCAGCCTCTGAATAAGATAATGTGTTTAAGGCTAATTCAACAACTTTCCGCTGACGAGCATCTTCTTCAAGTTCTGCCTTCTTTTCCCGGTGAATTTCAATCCCCATTATGGTGGCGGCATACTCTAGTAAAATAAGGTCCTCATCAGTGATGGACTTTTCAAACATATTGACCAGCAAGGTTCCCAATCGTTCACGATTCCCGATAATAGGAATAATGGTCGTTGACTTACTTCTTAGATCCAAGCCTTTTTCCATGTTAATAACAAGCTCATTCCCTGAATCAAGGTTTTCCCTGGTGTCAGGTACGGTTAAAAGTCGTTCGTTATAATCCAAGGGGATTTGTTGTTCTTCTAAAATGTTTTTATAATGATCCACTGGCATATATGGGATCGCTTCATCATGGCCTAAAATCCGACCTTTTCTAGATAAAACATAAACATTGCAATCCAGTTCTTCTGCTAATATATTACAGATTTCGGCAAACTTAATTTGTTCATAGCCGCTTCTCTGTTGTATTTGATTTAATCGTCTTGTCTTTCTCAATAATGACATCATCTTTACTCCTTAAATCATTGTTTAAGTATTTTGAATTTTCAACCATTTCCTCTTCAACCTTAGCATAATTCAAGGAGACTTTTCAATGTAAAACGAGAAAAACCTTGTTATCACAAGAAAAACTTGGATTTATGTTTGAGCGCTACTTAGAAATTTCTTCCTCAGCTGCTTCTTCCTTGGCTGGGATAATCTGAATGGCTTTGCATTCAGTATTCGAACAAGCTAAATAAGATCCCTTAGCCTTTGAATACCGCTTATGCATCAGTGAACCACATTCCGTGCACACTTCATTGGTGGGTTCATACCAGGACACGTAATCGCAGTCTGGATAGCGAGAACAGCCATAAAACTTGTTACCCTTACGGCTTCTTTTCCCAACCACATCCCCTTCCTTACAGGTAGGGCACTTAACATCTAGTTTTTCAACAATTGGCTTTGTAAACTTACAGTCTGGATAACCAGGACAAGCTAAGAACTTACCATAGCGGCCTCGTTTAACCACTAGATTCTTGCCACAATTTGGACAAAGCTCATCACTAACTTCATCTTCAATGGTAATCTTTTGAACATCTTCCTCTGCATGGTCAATGTCTTTTTTGAGCGGACCATAGTAATCGCCAACAATTTTCCGCCAACCTTCTTCCCCATCTTCAATGGAGTCTAACCGTTCTTCCATATTGGCTGTAAATTCTACGTCAACAATACTTTTAAAGTATTCTGTCATAATTTGATTGACGATTTTACCTAAATCAGTGGGGGATAAATTTTTCTTTTCCCGTTGAATATAATCACGTGCTAAAAGAGTTGAAATGGTTGGCGCATAGGTTGACGGACGACCAATCCCAAGTTCTTCTAATATTTTAACAAAAGAAGCCTCAGTAAAGCGTGCTGGTGGTTGAGTAAAGTGCTGATTGGCCCGAATCTCATCATTATTTAATGTATCGCCTTCAACCAATTCTGGGATTGCTGTATTTTCTTCCTTGTCTTGTTTGTATTCATAAAGCTTCATAAATCCATCGAATCTCATCTTGGATCCAGTAGCCCGCAAGGTATATTTTCCGTTATTAAATACTGCCGTGATGGTATCAAATAGGGCTGATTCCATCTGACTGGCTAAAAAGCGCTGCCAAATTAATTTGTAGAGCTTGTATTGCTCAGGTCTTAAAGAATCTTTAATGGTTTCTGGATCCAAGCTTACGTCTGTTGGACGAATGGCCTCATGGGCATCTTGAATATTCTTTTTGCCTCGATAGACTCTTGGTTTTTTCGGTGCATACTCTTCACCATAAGTTTCAGTGATATATTGAAGTGCTTCTGCTTGAGCCGTCGGTGAAATCCGCACAGAGTCCGTTCTCATATAAGTGATCAGACCCACGGTGCCTTTCTTTTTAATATCAACCCCTTCATAAAGCTGTTGAGCGATACTCATGGAGCGACGGGTTTGAAAATTCAGCTTTTTCGACGCATCCTGCTGAAGGGTAGATGTGGTAAAAGGTGGTAGTGGATTTCTACGTTTTTGACTTTTAACTACCTTGGTTACCTTGGTTGTGCCAGCTTCTAAATCAGATTTTATGGTCAAGGCTTGCTCTTCATTTTTAATGTCAGCCTTTTTGCCATCAATTAAAGTGAGTCGGGTTGTTACCTTGGCTTTTTCCTTTGAAAGATCTGCTTCAATGCTCCAGTATTCCTCTGGTTTAAAACTCAAAATAGCTTCTTCTCGGTCACAAATAATCTTTAATGCCGCGGACTGAACTCGGCCTGCCGATAAGCCCCACTTAACATTGCGCCATAGGATAGGGCTGATTTGGTAACCAACTAAACGATCTAAGACTCGTCGTGCTTGTTGGGCATCAATCCTGTTTTCATCCAAGGGACGAGCCTGTTTTATTGCATTTTTAACAGCCTCTTTTGTAATTTCGTTAAATTCTATTCTAATGTTGTCCTTGGGATCCAACTTCAATATATGTGCTAGATGCCAAGAAATTGCTTCACCTTCGCGGTCAGGGTCAGTCGCGAGAAAGATTTTATCAGCTTTCTTAGCTTCTTTCCGCAACGTTTTTAACAGGTCGCCTTTTCCACGAATGGTAATATACTTCGGTTCAAAGTCATTATCTACATCTACACCTAATTGACTTTTTGGAAGGTCCCGGACATGGCCCATAGAAGCTTCCACCGAATAGTTCTTTCCCAGGTATTTGCCGATGGTCTTTGCTTTGGCTGGGGACTCGACAATAACCAGATATTTTGCCATGAACAGTTCTCCTTGCTTTTTTATTTTTTATTAATTAAAATTTAGTTTTTTTATTGGATATATGTTACTCTGTTTTATATTTTTTTGTATGATTTCGTAAATTCTGTCTTTTTGAAAAAGATAAAATGATTGGTACTTTCTTGTCTTTAATGGCATCTCATAAGGGGCTACGCCCTGCTCTGATCTCCAACTAAAAGAGTTTTTAAAGATTCCTAGAAAAGAAACTAGGTAACAATTACAAATCTTATATGGAAAAATTCAGCTTGTCAATTATTCCTCTGGGTCAAGGCCCTTAATTTCTTCTTCCTTTATTAGACCGAATGCTATTAAATGCTCTCGCAGGTGTTGACCTGAAGTTATTAATTGGGCTCCAGTTTCAAGCAAGAAATTACAACCTTCACCACAGGGTTCAAACAAAGGCCAAGGAACGGTCAAGACGGGATGATCAAGCTCCATTGCTCGCTCGGCTGTAATAAGAGAGCCAGATAACTTGCCAGCTGAAGTTACCACCACAGCTTTTGATAATTGAGCAATGATTCGATTTCGTTCCGGAAATTGATATCGTCGTGGCGCTGTTCCAGGCGGATACTCAGAAATTAATAGTTGCTCCTGGCCAAGTCGTTTAAAAAGCCTTTTATTTAAAGCAGGATAATCATAGCCAATTCCACAACCTAACACGCAAATGGTAGACAGCCCCCTACCCATGGCAACCTCATGAGCCTTCGTGTCCACGCCTTGAGCCCCGCCCGAGATAATGCAAGCCTCTAAGCCTTGAAGGCCACCTACCAGCTCCTGGGTCACACGCTGGGCATATAAAGGAGCCTGCCTAGAACCAACAAAAGCAATCCCGCTTTTATCTAGTAAAGTCTGATTCCCTTTTATATATAATAGGAAGGGAACGTCAAAGCCCAAAGCTTGATAGCTTCCAAACACCCTTTGGTATTGATCGTCACTGGGCACGATGACCCCAATTCCCTGCTTCTTATATTGAGTTAAAGAATCTTTTAAATCAGTCAACCTTAGCCCTCTTGGATCCAACTGATAGGCATTTAAAATTGCATCTATGTTCCCTAACAGACTCCGCCT
>JAAZGI010000241.1 GCA_012511315.1 Clostridium sp. | reverse complement strand
TTTTAAAGTCGCTATTGTAATGGATACTGATGATTGTACTTCTGAAGACAAAGAAAACTTCTTGAATAAAGAAATGTTCCGCGGGCATTGGTTATTTGAATATATTTGGCCCATTCACAATACAATGAACTTGGAAGATGTTTTAAAAAAAAGCGAAATCAATTACCCTGGTTCTAAAAAAAGAAACTACTCAAGTATTTTTGTGCAAAGAGGTTGTACGCAGAAGGATTCTATAAAATCGATTATTGAGAAACTGAGTAAGTATAATCAAAAGACCAACATGCATGAAGTTTTTCAGTACTGTCTTGATAAATAGCAAGATTTATCAAGATTCTCTAACCAACTTCTAACTGGGTGTTTAATGTTCATATGTTTGAACAGTGTGTAGTTATTTACTTTATTCTTTGCACGAATATTAATATTCCTGAATTGAATACAAGCTGTGTATTCAAAATAACTTAACTTAATTTAACTTTAAAATTAAGCTATATAAAAAGATTGACAAAAAGCCCATTAAAAACATATAATACTTGTAATTGAATAAAGACGTTGAAAGAGATAAGTAGTCTTTTTGAAATAAACAATAGAGAGGAACGGATGGTGGAAGCGTTCTGTGGACCTTAAAGATGAAGCTACTCTGGAGTCAGGACTTTGTGAGTGACGGTATGTTTGTACCGTAAGCAGGGTGGTACCGCGGAAGATATTTTTGTCCTTTCGTCCCTTATTGTCAGGGACAAAAGGACTTTTTTGATTGGGAGGAACAAATTATGAATCATGATAAACTAACAATGAATGAATTAAGAGAGAGCTTTTTACAGTTCTTTGAGCGCAAGGAACACTTGCGGATGGATAGTTTTCCCTTGGTGCCAAAGGAAGATAAATCACTGCTATTAATTAACTCCGGGATGGCTCCTTTAAAGCCTTATTTTACTGGGGCTAAAACACCACCCAATAAACGGATCACGACTTGTCAGAAGTGTATCCGGACTTTAGATATTGATAATGTGGGTAAGACATCTCGTCATGCTACTTTCTTTGAAATGCTGGGGAACTTCTCCTTTGGTGATTTCTTTAAAAAAGAGATTATTCCATGGTCTTGGGAATATATGACAGAAGTCTTGGGACTACCAAAAGACCGACTTTATGCCACCATCTATGAAGAAGATGACGAAGCCTATGAAATCTGGGCCACCATGACAGACATTGGTGAGGATCGCATCTTCCGTTTAGGCAAAGAAGATAACTTCTGGGAAATTGGGGTGGGACCTTGCGGACCATGCTCAGAGATTCACTATGATTATGGCAATGCAGGTAAACTCACTACCCGGGCAGAATTTGAGCAGGCCTCGGAAGATGATTTAACCGTTGAAGTTTGGAACTTAGTGTTCACACAATTTAACCGAGATGAAGAAGGTAACTATACACCATTAGCTCACCCAAACATTGATACGGGTATGGGCCTTGAGCGCTTAGCCACCATTATGCAAGGGGTTAGCTCGATTTTTGAAACCGACGCGATTCGGGCTATTATGGCTGAAGCTGAAAAACTCACCGGTGCTCAGTACGGCGCCTCCAAAGACAGTGATGTTTCCCTACGCATCATCACGGATCACGTTAAATCCGCTGCCATGCTGATTTCTGATGGGGTCTTACCATCCAACGAAGGCAGAGGTTATATCCTAAGACGACTACTCCGAAGAGCCGCTCGTCATGGTCGCGTGTTAGGTCGCCAGGAACCTTTCCTAGACCAACTGCTGGACGTAATTGCCAAAACTTACGGCGAAGCCTATCCAGTCTTAGTTGAAAAACTAGACTACTTGAAAAAGATTGTTCATTTGGAAGAAGAAAAGTTTAATCAAACCATTGACCAGGGAACCTTAGTTCTAGCAGACTATATGGCTGAGACAAAAGGGGAGATTTTCTCTGGGGATCATGCCTTTAAACTCTATGATACCTTTGGTTTCCCACTGGAACTCACCGAAGAAATCGTGGCTGAAAAAGGTTTAAAGATTGACTACGATACCTTCCATGCCAATATGAAAAAACAAAAAGAAATGGCCAGAGCAGCTCGAGGGGATTCAAACTTTATGGGCCAAGACAGCAATGTCATGGATACCTTAAAAACGGATTCGGAATTTGAATTTACTGGCTACTCGGAAGAAAACTCAGAAGGCAACCTGCTACTCCTAGCCAATGAAGATGGATTAGCTGAAACCCTAGAGCAAGGCAATAATGGTTATGTGATCTTAGATCGCTCCCCATTCTATGCTGAAATGGGTGGTCAGGTAGGGGACATGGGCGAAATCCGTGGCGAGAACTTTGTGCTCACCGTGAAAGACACCCAGAAAAATGCTTTGGACGAAACGGTGAATTTAGTTGAAGTAACGGAAGGGACAGCTGTGGCTGGACCGGTAGTTTCTAAGATTGCTGTCAACCACCGTGACTTTATTCGTAAAAACCATACGGCAACCCACCTGCTTCATAAAGCACTCCGAGTTGTCTTAGGGGATCACGTCAACCAGTCAGGCTCCCTAGTGGACAGTCAGCGTTTACGCTTTGACTTTAACCACTTTAATGCGGTGACTAAGGACGACATCTTAAAAATTGAAGACGTGGTCAACGATATGATTTTAAAAGCCAATGAAGTGGAAACCCGGATTATGACCATGGACGAAGCCAAAGAAGCCGGAGCAATGGCTTTATTTGATGGCAAGTATGGTGAAGACGTTCGAGTGGTATCAGCTGGAGAAGACTCCATTGAACTATGTGGTGGAACCCACGTAGGCAATACAGGGCAAATTGGTTTATTTAAGATCACCGCAGAATCGGGCATTGCCTCTGGTATTCGCCGGATTGAAG
>JAAZGI010000240.1 GCA_012511315.1 Clostridium sp. | reverse complement strand
GTTTTATCATTTTGAGTTTTTCATTAGTTCTTGATAAAAATTTTCAATATCCTTTCTCATTAAACTATTGTGTGGAAATATAAAGTAAAGTGGTCGCTGAATCTCAAAGCCTTTGATATCAAGGACAGTCAAAGATCCTGTTTCAACTTCTTGAGCTGCAACTGCCTCATACATAAAAGAGATCGCATCGGTTTTAGACAATATCTTTTTAATGATACCAAAGCTTGAAATTTCATAGATTGACTGTGCTGAATGGATTGAATCATTCAGCTGATATAAATAGTTTTCATAGATTTCACGGGTTCCTGACCCCTCTTCGCGCAAAATCAGTGGGTAGTTATGGATCGCTTCAATATCTATCCGGCGATTGGCTAATGGATGATCTATTCTAGCAATTGGAAGAAACTTGGTTTTAATAAACTCCTTATGTGAGAATAAGTTCTTATCAAAAATACCTTCAATAAAGGCACAATCCAACTCATTTTCAAGCAGCATATTTAGTATATTCTTCGTATTTTTTACCGTTACCGATACGGAAACTTCAGCCTTTTTCAATAAGCCGGAAACATAATCAGGAAGATAATAATCCGCAATAGATAGAGTTGCACCAATTCGAATGGGCGACTCTATCTTTTTAAGCTGACGAATCAATTGATTTTCATTGGCTATTTGAAAATGGGCATAATTATTCAGTGCTTTCCCTTGCTCTGTCATCTCAACGCCTTTTCCAGAAATATCGATAAGTTTGCACCCATAATGCTCTTCTAACTTTCGAATCTGTTGAGAAACAGCAGGTTGGGTTAAGTCCAATTCTTCTGCTGCTTTGGTATAGCTTTTCAATTCAACGACTTTCAAAAATGTTTTTATTTTTATATCCAGCATAATATCTCCTAACTTAGGTATGTTTCTTCTAGCTCATGCTCATAGTTCTTAGTTTTGGCTCCCAGCTTATCCCATTGTCTATTGGTTCGTTGTTTGTGACTCTTTGCTCTTTACTCTTTGCTCTTGACTATTCGCTCTTGACTCTTTGCTCTTTGCTCTTTGCTATTGGCTCTTGACTATTGGCTCTTGACTATTGGCTCCATGCTCTTTGCTCCACGATCCGGGTTCTGGGCTCTGGGTTCTGGGCCATTGACTCTAGGTTATTGATTTTGGGCTATCAATTCTGGGCTTTCTGATTAAACCTATTGATGTCCAAATTCCGAATTATGAACGTTTCCCTTGTGTCTGTTTATAAATTTATCATTCAACCTTTGTTTATGCATATTCATAAAAACTGTTCACTACAGTATTTTTATACAAATGATTCTTTGTGACGATCTAAAATCTCGCTCAATAAAGTGGACCCTAGAATTAGTAGCCCACCTATTAAGGTCATTAGGGTCATTTGCTCTTTTAGAATTACGGTGGATGAAATTACCGCAACCAAAGGATCCAAATAGCTATAAAGAGCAATCGTCTGAGCTTTTAATTTCTTGAGTGCGGAAAAGTATAATGCATAAGCTAGACCGGTATGTATAATTGCTACAATTATTAAGGATACCAAGGATGATGGGCCAACTCTTAGGTTTTTAAAATCTCTTGTCAGCAGTGTGTAGGGAACTAATACCACAGCAGACATTGCCAATTGTACAATTGTTCCATCGTAAGCTGAAATTGAATCCAAACGTTGGCTCACTAAAATTACAGCTGCATAGAACACCGCAGCTCCTAAGGCAAATAAAATCCCTTTAATATTTGTCCCGTTAACTAGGCCATTTCCCAGTAGTCCTGACACTAAGACCATGCCAACGAGTGCTAAGCCCACGCAAACGACCTTCAAAGGCTCTAAGCTCTCTTTAAAGAAGGCAGCCGACACAATGATCACAATGATCGGTGCGAGGTAGTAGACCAGCGTAGCACTAGCTAGGGTGGTATAGCGAAAGGCTTCAAATAACAAAATCCAGTTAATGCCTAGAAATCCACCTGAAAAAATCAAAGAAATTTTATTACGTTCAATGTCCTCCCTAGAAATCTCTTCGTTTCTCCCCTTGATTAAAGCAAATAGGAACAAAGCTCCTACAAAGCCTCGAACCATGGCAATTACGCTGCTAGGCAAATCAATATTTCGCACAAAAATACCGATGGTTCCAAACAAAATCATAGCTGAAGCAAGCTGAGCCTTTGCCCCTTTATTCTTGAATTGGTTCTCCATTGCCTTCTCCTTTGCTAATTTTATTTTCGGAAAAAGTATAAATTTTCCTCTTCTAATTTCCACATTAATTGCCTTAGTACATCAAATCTTAAACATTAGCTTTAAAACCTTGCATTAATTGTTCCCTTAAATTAAGGTTTTAGTCTTTTAGGAATGATTCATCCTTTGCTTTTAAGTATAGCAAATATTTATGACTTATAAGTTATTATAATTTGATTTTATGATCTCTTCTCTTTAATATAAAGAAAGATACATGACGATCAATTACATTATGATCAACAACATGATGATCTAAATTTAACCTGGAGGTTTTCTATGACAAAAATTAAAAACATCGCACCTGGTTTATTTCTTGCTTTACTAATCGCCTTAACCGCTCGTTTCATTGAATCCATGCTTCCTATCCAGTTGATTGGGGCATCCGTCCTTGCCCTTTTTATCGGTCTATTTACACGCCAAGTTATCAAACCCAACACCAAAATTGAAGCAGGGTTAAAATTCACTTCAAAAAGAGTTTTAAAATTCTCGATTATATTACTAGGAGCCTCATTAAATATAACGACTATTTTAACCGTTGGGAAACTGTCACTAATTGTTATGATTTTCACTCTAATAACTTGTTTTGGTGGTGGTTACCTGGTTGGCAAATGGTTAAATTTAAATTGGAAGCTCTCCAACTTAATATCAGCCGGCACTGGGATATGCGGAGGCTCTGCCATTGCCGCACTAGCCCCAGTTATTGAGGCCGAAGATAAAGATATTGCCTACGCCATGTCTGCTACTTTCCTCTTTGATATGGGCATGATTGTCCTCTTCCCCATCATGGGCCGCTTATTAGGACTTAGTGATATGGCCTACGGCCTTTGGGCTGGTACAGCCGTCAATGATACTTCTAGCGTTGTGGCAGCAGGCTATGCTTTCAGTGAGGCAGCTGGTGACTTTGCTACCATGGTTAAGCTAACCAGAACTTTATCAATCATTCC
>JAAZGI010000239.1 GCA_012511315.1 Clostridium sp. | reverse complement strand
GACTAACATTCGCAACTGCTCTCGTCAAAGCAGAAATCTGCGCTGCGAGACTATAGAGTTGTTCTTTTTCATTTGTACTTACCCTACAATAGATACCTACTTTCTTTTCAAGTCGGTCATTTTTTGCCGGGATATACCAAATTTTCGATTCCATCAGTTCACCTTCTTGTCCTAAATTAGCCTATTATTGTTGTGAATTTGAAATGATGATTAGTAGGCTATTAACGTATTTTTAACGAGCCAAAACACAATATATTGTGTCAAGATCGATTCATCTTTCTATATATTGCGCGTTATCAATACTACCGTCTCCACATGATGTGTCTGAGGGAAATTATCATAAGGTTGAATAACTTGGAGAGCAAAACCAAACGGTTGAAGAATCTTGAAATCACGAGCTAAAGTAGCTGGATCGCAGGATACGTAGATCATTCGATTTATTTTGGATTCTCCAATTGCCTTTAATAGGGTTTCATCACACCCTTTACGTGGCGGGTCTACAATGACCAGGTCTGGGTTTTTCCCTTCTGCCATAAGCTGTTGGATGAGCTCTTCGGATTTTCCTAAGATAAATTCAGCATTGTCAATCTTGTTTAAGTGTTTATTATAATTAGCGTCCTCAATGGCTTCAGGGATGACTTCAACTCCAGTTACAAACCCGGCTTTTTTCGCTAGATATAAAGCAATGGAACCAGCACCACAGTAAAGATCTAAAATATGTTCGTGGCCCTTTAGCTCGGCAAGTTCTGCCACTTTATCATACATTCGTTTTGTCTGTTCAGGATTTACTTGGAAGAAAGAATGGGGTGAAATCCGATATTGAAGCTCCCCAATGTTGTCAATAATAAAAGCCTCTCCCCAAACTGTTGTATTGTCTGCTCCTAAAACTCGGTTGGTCACCTCATTGTTTACATTAAGGACTAATCCGGTGAGACTGGGCTCTGCTTCTTGCATCATTTCTTTTAGTTCATCTAAATGTTCAATTTCTTTGGAGGTAGCAACCAAGACAGCTAACAACTGCCCCGTACTGCGACCTTCACGAATCAAAAGATGACGAACCGCACCCTCTTTAATATCATCTTCCCGATCGAGGGTTGGAATATGGTAAGTTTTTATCCATTCTCTTAAAGCATTAGCGATTCGGTCCGAGGGTTTATTTTGAATCAAGCATTCTTTGATATCCACAATGTCATGAGAACGACCTTTATAAAAACCAACTTGAACCGCCCCCTCTTTTCGACCCACTGGCATTTGCACTTTATTTCGATAACACCATGGGAATTCCATTCCGATGGTGGGCAGAACTTCAACTTCTTTGAACCCACCGATGCGTACAAAACAATCGTGAACCCGTTCAGTTTTAAATTCTAGTTGCGCTTGATAGGTTTGATGTTGAATGCTACAACCTCCACAAACCCCAAAGTAGGGACAAGGTGCAATTTGTCGTTGATCCGATTGTTCAAGAATTTCTTCTAAACGAGCAAAGCCATGGCTTTTATTTACGCGCAACACTTTAGCACGAACAAATTCACCAGGAAGCACTCCAGGAATAAATAAAGGAAATCCTTCGATTCGAAGAACACCTTCTCCCCCGTTCCCTTGACCGTCTACCCTAGCTTCAATGACATCATTTTTTTGAACGGGTAGAAGTTGTAGATCTTGGATCCGTGCTTTACTCGTCTTTGTTTTATTATTTTTTCTTCCTTTATACTGGTTCTTCAATGTATTCTCCTCTACGCCCCTTAGCGTTCTTTATTCTTTTCATTTTTTTCCCTCAATCCATACTTCATTGGAATTAAAGTGACTCCTCTAGAACCCAATTGATTCATGGGAGAATTACAACCAATAAATGTTTGGACTAAGCTTTTAAAATTAAGTCTTATTTCTATCGGATTATTTTCAGGATATTTTATTTCTTTTTTCCTCTTGCCTTTTTGCTTGCATTTTCGCTTGCTCTTATTTTGTTTACTCTTGTCCTATGTTTCAAGATCCTTTGAACTTACTTCTTCTATTGCTCTATTTTATCGTTAGGCCCCGTTTTTCAGGCTAATAAATAATTCATCCCCTGGTTGTTTGCCTATTAATTGCGCCACATCTTGAGGAACTTCCAACATTAGATGGAGACTGCCCCTTAAAAGCTTGGCTTCCTTAGTAGGATACCCATCCAAGGCTAAAGTGTATTTAAGGATTCCTTTTTTCTCTTTTCTTTGAATCTCTTGAGCTAACTTATAAGGAATTTCGATGTACCAGCGGTTGGTATTACTTGCCTGATGAAGAATTGCTTTAAATTCATAGTTCATTCAAGCATCCGTCCAAACTTCATTTCTCGTCCAGTCTCATCATATTTTTTACGCTTCCCACTAATGTCTTCCATGTCAATGGCAAAGACTCTGGTCCGACTCATACCTGATGCTAGTGCAATCTTAAAGTAGTCCAT
>JAAZGI010000238.1 GCA_012511315.1 Clostridium sp. | reverse complement strand
TGAGCTGTAAATGAGGTTGAGGAGTAATCTAGGTTTCATTTCATTGGAATCTTCAAAGATAAAATACTCTTTTTTTTAGGGCAGGGTAGAGCCTGTATCATTTCAACAGGACCATACTAAAAAAACATAAAAAAAAGAGCAGTTGGGGGAACTGCTCTTTAAAGGGTAAATATAATAATCGTGTAAAAAGGGGGAAATATGAAAATACGAAGTAGTTTTTAACTTCTTATCTTCTGTAAATATAATATATCATGAATCTCCGGTTGTTGATAGTGATTATCAGCTATTTTATGTAAACAAAGTGTAAATCTTAGTATTGTAGTCGGGATTAAAAGTTAACGACGTAACCCTGAGATGATTTTTCCGTAAAGATTTGGAAGTTATAACGAAATTAGGGGCACTTAGAGGTATAATTTTACTAAGAGCCAACCAATAGAACAATTAGTAATTGAAGCGTTATTGGACAAGTAATATTATGCTGAGTGAGTAATCAAGGAGGATTATTTTGAAGAAAGTACTAAGTTTTGTAGCTGATTTATTTGATGAAAAAGAACTATTTTATCCTGCCATCCGTTTGAAAGAGGAAGGTTATGAAGTGGAATTTGCAGGTCCCGAAGCAGTTGAATACTCTGGGAAATCTGGTTTAAAGCAAAAAGCAGATTTATCCTTTGAATCAATCAAGGTGGAAGACTATGAAGGTCTGCTAATCCCAGGTGGATACGCACCTGATAAAATGCGGGTTCATGAGGCAGCGCTAGAGGCTGTTAGACAGTTTCAATCTGCTGGGAAGCCCATTGCTATGATTTGTCACGCTGGCTGGGTTGGAGCCTCAGCAGGGATTGTTAAGGGACGTCGCCTAACCTCCACCATAACAATTAAAGATGATTTAGAAAATGCTGGTGCAACTTGGGTTGATGAAGCGCCCGTAGTGGATGAAAACTTAGTTACTGGAAGAAACCCAGGAGATCTCCATAGCTATACGAAAGCGTTTATTGATCTACTGGCTAAATAGTACTGTTCGTTTCTTTAACAAAAGACTAAATAAATAAACGAGACTATTTTTAACAAGAGAATACTCAGATTTTTAAATCTTGTAGAGTTCAGGAGGAGCCGTGTGACTCCTCCTTTTTCTATTCCTTAATAAAGCCTGCTGGCATGTGGCTTGACAGTTTTTTTGAAATGGCAAAAAAAATAATCTGCTATTATTTTTGCCCATCACTGATTTTTAGACTAATTATTTGGTGAAAGGAGTTGATAGATATGTCCGTATTAGAACCCATGACCCAGTCCCTTGAACTAATCTATATTAAAAATGTAGGTGATTCAGGCAAAGTAACTTATGAGACCCGTCGCTTTAGAAACCTCAAGGTGGATGCACCAACTGATGCTGTTTTACAGGTAGCAGATGCCATAGCTGCTATTTCACTAGGAGAGTTTGCCAGACATCAAGTTACCGTTGAATCCACACTAAAACAAGCTTAGGAGGTAGTCCATGAATACTTTAGTCCTAAAATTTAAAAACAAAGCGGATAAAAGCAGTACGCTGCGAATTCCCAATGTGAAAGATGGCATGACCAAGGAAGAAGCTGATACCTTGATGAATTTGATCTTAACCAACAATATTTTTTACACCGATGACTTGGAGTTGGCATCTGCTGAATCTTCAGAAATCAACTCAGTAACAGAGCTTATTTAATAATCTGGCGTAAGCTGGAGTCATTAAAAGACAGACGGACCGGGAATTCCCGGTCCATCATTTTTTTGTTCTATTGCAATCAATTTTATTATTTATCTTACTTGGGAAATTTAAATCTTACTTGGGAAATTTAAAACTCTAACTTTTTATATCCAGCAATGATATTTATCCTTTTTTGAAAGACGGAGTTT
>JAAZGI010000237.1 GCA_012511315.1 Clostridium sp. | reverse complement strand
TCTTTATCAATTCCTACTCCAAAAGTACTTCCAACAGATACATCTCTTGCTCCTGTCTTCATCGCTTCTGGGAATTTCATGTAATTACCTGCTGGAGGTAAATCAGCTTGCATTGGTTCATTGTAGCCTAGGTCCATTTTAAAGAAATAAGGCGCAATAAACATAAATAAGAAAATTGCTAAAAAGGTTATAAAGGAAATCATAGAAAGTTTGTTGGATGCAAACTGTTTAACAACTGTTTTCCAAGGAGAAACAATCTGCTCTTCCTGGAAAATATTCGCATTCTTATTGTTCTTATCTAAGCCTTTTCCTTCAGTAGCCTGTTTTGTCGTATTATTTTTGTTTTTATTCATTTTGTCTGACATATTTGCTCCCCCTATGCGTTGATCCGGACACGTGGGTCTACAAGCCCGAATGTCAAGTCAATGATTAGATTGGATCCCAAGGCAAGAAGAACGTAGAACATCTGTATGCCGAGACCTACAGACCAGTCCTGATTTCTTAAAGCCGTGATAAAGGTATTACCCATTCCATTTAAACCAAACATCGATTCAACGACGATTGATCCGTAGAAAATTGATAATATCCAGCCAATCAGCAACGTTACGACGGGCAGCAAAGCATTTCTCCAAGCATGGGAGAAAATAACAGTCTTCTCACTCAGGCCTTTAGCTCGAGCTGTTTTGATGTAGTCCATGGACAATGAGCTTATCATGGCTGAACGAACATATCTGGTCGTTGAAGCCATAGAAGATAAAACTAAGATGGTCACCGGCAAGAATAGATGCCAGAGGATATCTTTCGTTTCTTGCCATTGAGTCATAACCCCAAGGTTTGGCGAACGCCAACCACTAACGGGGAACCATCCCAAACGGACTGCAAAAAAGTATATCAATATCAAGGCAGTAACGAATGATGGGATTGAAACCCCAACCAATGTAAATACCTGGATAACGCGGTCAAAAACAGTGTTTCTCTTAACTGCCATTGCGATACCAAGTGGAATCGTAATAAGCAAGCCAAATATAACAACAAACATGTTCATTAAAACAGTGTTTCTTAGTGGAACTGAGATAACGTCCATAACTGGTTTGTTATAAAGAGATGACATACCCAAATCTAATGTGATCAATCGGGTAAACCATTTCCAATATCTAGAAGGTAGTGGATCATCAAGACCCATCTGTGCTCTTGTAACTTCATACATCTGTTGGAAAGCTTCTGGTGTAACTGTTTGCTTTAATGGGTAAACCTTTGCCATAGCTGGATCCCCTGGCACACTGTTATACAAGAAAAAGATGATGACGGACAAGGCAATAAATACAAGTACTATATAGATTATTCTTTTAATAATATATTTTGCCATTATGTCTCCCCCTCGTTTTTACTCAAATTATCTTTTAACGTGCAAATGAGGCTTTAAAAGCCTCATTTGCTTCGTTAAAAGAATTATTATATTTACTCTACTGTTGCGTAAAGGAATGCATCTACCATTGTAGCAGTTGCTGAAAATTCATAATTCTTGATCTTAGCGTTATAGAAGTCATGGATTTCATTAGAGTAAAGTGGAAGGTCAGGTAGCAGTTCGTTCCATTTTACAATGTAGTCCTGCCATCCTTCAAGGAACTTCTCTTTCTCTGTTGGGTCAACTTTCCAATATCCTTCAGCTAATTCTTCTAGCTCTTCGTCAATTAGGAAGTTAACGTTATATCCAGCAGCTAGCTCGTCAGGATCTGTTGTGTATGTATCCTTTGGAACATATCCAAGCGGGAAGTTTGAAGCCAAGTTAAACATGTTGAATGCACCGGCTGCATACTTTTCACCCTGTGAAGCATCTCTGTAGTAGTAGTTCAGAAGTTCTTCAAAAGTCATAACTTCCTGAACAATTTCCATTCCAGCTTCAGCAACTTCTGGAGCTTTCTGGAGCTGAGTAACGAGAAGTTCTGAAACTGCATTGTTTTCTGATGATGACCAGTTAATGATCAAAGGCATCATTTCATCAGTTTCTGGATTCTTCTTGTATCTTAGTCCTGTTCCGGAGTAAGCAGATCCATCTTCGTTTAGATTCCAACCAGCAGAGTCAAGGAGTTCCTTGGCTTTGTTTACGTCGTAAGCATACTGGTTGATTTTCGGATTAAGTTCTGCTTGAGATTCTTTATAGAACCATTCACCTTCACCGTAAGGTCCGTTAACAACTGTTCCGAATCCGCCTGTGAAAGCTTGTGTGAACTTGTTTCTGTCTAACAGATGAGCAATCGCCTGTCTAACTTCAACGTCCTTGGTTGGGTATACGTCACCTACAAATGTAAGTTTACCGTATCCAGCTCTTGGATATGTGAAGAAAGCAAAGTTGTCTGTGCCATCTTCAACGAGTTCAAATCCAGCGTTGATTTCTGTACCTGACATCATCGATGTCAAGATATCAACTCCACCAGTTCTGAGTTCATCAATAGCTGTTGCTGTTGTAATGTGCTTGAATACAATGTTCTGGATGGATGGTTTTTGACCTTCCCAGTTTCCAGCATACTTATCATTGATTTCAAGAACTAAAATCTTGGAAGCTGGATCCCAATCCTTGATCTTGTAAGGACCTGAAACAGGCTTGTCAGGATTGTTTTTAGCTGCGTTGATAGACTCTGTGAAGTTTGCTGTTGTAAAGTTTTCAGAGAAATAAACGCCTTCTCCGTCATCCATAACTTCAACCGGACCTGCTGCTTCGTTGTTTAACCAGAACTCTAAATGAGTTGGTCCAATAGAAGCTTGTGTCAATTCAAAGAAGGATGGGACAAATTCTGAGTCAATCGTAACTGAGAATGTCATGTCATCTAAGAGGCGAACACCCTTAAACTCTTTTGACTCACCCTTTAGGAACTCATTGTAACCAACAAAGTAGTTACCGTAAGTTGGTCTAGCAGCCAATTCCTGAAGAACTGGTGATGAGAACAACAAGATGGAAGCTACATATTCTTTAGCTGTGATTTCTTTTCCATCAGAGAAAACTAAACCATCATTAATTGTGAATGTGTAGGTTTTTGTTCCATCTTCATTTTCTACTGCTTCATGACTAGCTACAACGGTGTCATCAATTAAAAGTTCTCCGTCCATTTTAGCTGAAACTGTTGCGTAACCATCGGTGAAACCTTTGATGTCATTGTCAGTAGCGTTATTCTGCCACCAAGGTGGTGCAAAGTCACCGGTTGGCTCTGTGGTTGTTCCTATGATTACATAGTTGTCACCGGTTAAGCCCTCGATGTCTGGAGCTGTATTCTCTCCTGCTGTGGTTGTGCCTTCAGCTGTGGTTGTACCTTCAGCTGTGGTTGTGCCTTCTGCTGTTGTTGTGCCTTCTGCTGTTGTTGTGCCTTCTGTCGATGTTCCTGGAC
>JAAZGI010000236.1 GCA_012511315.1 Clostridium sp. | reverse complement strand
TTTTTTGCACCCAATAGGTGCAATGGGTGACGTTACAAAACCTTTGTATTATAAGGACTTATAGAGTTTAAATATTTATTGGTGAATAATGCAGGTTTACTTTTGTTCTTATTATACATCTATTTCCATGGAGTTCAAACGCAATCCCCAAGCCCTTTCGCTAATATCAGTTATTAACGGA
This sequence comes from Clostridium sp., assembly GCA_012511315.1. GTDB lineage: Bacteria > Bacillota > Clostridia > Clostridiales > Clostridiaceae > JG1575. The sequence goes on along the minus strand of JAAZGI010000236.1, from coordinate 4,337 downwards.
TAACATTTGAAAGCACCTGATTTTCTGGTTAAAACAAGGTGCAAAAAGACAGAACAGCCCTAATAGAGAATTTCTCTTTTAAGGCTGTTCTGCTGTTTCATTCCAAGACTTTTTCTACTTCGTCATATGTATTTATCTGTTTAAATCCTTAAGCCTTTTTAAAGTGATCAGTGGCTTTAAAATGATCTGGTGCTTTAAGGTCACCTAATACTTTATAAACATCCACTGCTTCGTCACCAAAGACAATTCCTAAGGATTTAGCTGTTTTAACCATTTCGCTATCCGGCTCCACATTTTTAGTAACCTGGCCAATAACATGCTCTAAGGAGTCGTAGCTCATTTCTGTTCCTTTTAAGGTGACCATATTGCCAAAGAGGCCTTGTTCCGCCAATTCAACAGCTGCAATTCCATAGCGCGATGACAAGATTCTATCGGTTGACGATGGGCTTCCACCACGTTGAAGATGGCCCAAAATAGTTGCCCGAGATTCATTGCCGCAAAGTTCTTGAAGCTCCATGGCTACTTTGTTACCAATTCCACCTAAGCGGATTGGATCAGGTGACCCTTCCACAATGGATTGAATCACCATTTCGCCGTCCTTTGATTTAGCTCCTTCAGCTACTACAATCACTGAGAAGTCTTTGCCGATTTCTTTCCGGCGATTAATTTTTGCTGCTACATAATTAATGTCATAGGGAATTTCCGGAATTAAAATCGCATCGGCACCCCCAGCAATTCCTGCATACAGTGCAATCCAGCCAGCATAACGACCCATAACTTCCAACACCATAATTCGGTGGTGAGAAGCCGCTGTGGTGTGGAGACGGTCCAAAGCTTCCGTTGCTACATCAACCGCTGTTGAAAAACCAAAGGTGGCATCAGTCGAAGCTAGGTCATTGTCAATGGTCTTTGGAATGGCAATGATTTGAACCCCTTTACGGGAAAATTCTAAAGCAGACGCCAATGTTCCATCACCGCCGACAACAAAGAGCACGTCGACACCAGCTTTTTTTAAGTTTTCAACGGCAACGTCGGAAACATCTTTAGTGACCATTACACCATTTTCTTCCACTTGGTACTCAAACAAGTTATCCTTATTAGATGAAAATAAAATCGTTCCACCTTCTTGTAGAATTCCCGATGTATTATATAGGTCTAAATCGACAAAATTGCCATAATATAAACCTTTATAACCATTGCGAACGCCAATCACTTCCCAATGGTTTTCGATAATTGCTTTGCGAGTAACCGCACGGATTACAGCGTTTAGTCCAGGGCAATCTCCGCCACCGGTCATAATCGCGATCCGTTTTATATCATTCTTCATGAGTAACCTCCATCTTTGTTAGTAAATCAATAGTTAAATTATATCACATTCATCACTTAATCAACCATTTGGCGAATGAATTCCCTTTTCGTTTCGCTTCATTTAGATTAAGTCATCGTTCAAAAGAATATCATCCTTATAAAGTTTGTCCTAAAACATTCCTTTTCCTGAGTCGAGACTTTAAAAAAATTTAATTTCAATCGTCTCGTATTGAAGGGTATTCTTCGCTACAATAGGATGTGAATTAAAATACAACCTACGAAGGAATCATACTAGCATGTAACTTATAATAAAGTCAATATTTTAATGAAACTAATTGTAGTGTCGATATTTTAATGAAAACAAACTGTTGAACGAGGAGATTGTTATCATGGAATTTCAAGAACGCATCAAAGAAATTGCATTAGATCTCACCCAGATTAAAAGCGTGGTGGAGACATCCGGTGAAGTGGCTGTAGCCGACCGCATCGTTGAGATTCTAGAAAGCTTTCAATATTTTAAAGAACATCCCCAAAATCTATATAAGGTTCCCATTAAAGGAGATGCTTTAAATCGGTATGCCATTATCGCTCTTTTAAAGGGTGAGGCTACTGAATCAAAGGATACCGTAGTGACCCTTGGCCATTATGACACGGTGGGCACTTCGGACTATGGTAGCCTGGAAGAGTTCGCCACCCAGCCCTTAAAACTTGCTGAAGTCTTAAAAAGCGTTAGCCTGCCACCAGAGGCCCGAGCAGATCTTGAGTCGGGGGATTATCTGTTTGGTCGTGGACTCTTCGATATGAAAACAGGAGATGCTATCTTAATAGCCATTATGGAACATTTGTCCAAAGCGCCTAAATCATTCCAGGGGAACCTGATCTATGTGGCAGTTTGTGATGAAGAAGCCAATTCAAAGGGAATGCTGGCTGCCATTCCTAAACTCCTTGAAATAAGAGAAGAACATCAGCTCAACTTGTTAGCTCTTTTAGATACGGATTATATGACTGGGGAATATCCTGGAGATGAAAATAAATATGTTTATATCGGCACCGTGGGCAAAATCATGCCAAGTTTTTATATTGTCGGCAAAGAAACCCATGTGGGCGAAGCCTTTAACGGAATCGATGCCAACCAAATTGCCGCTCGCTTAGTCGATGAGGTGAGCTTAAATCCAGCCTACTCCGATGTGGTGGAAGGCGAAGCCGCCATGCCACCAGTAACCCTTAAAATGCGGGATTTAAAAACGGAATATTCGGTTCAAACCGCTCGCACCGCCAATGTGTTTTTCAGCTATGCTACCCACTCCTCAACGCCCAGTGAAGTGTTGGAGAAAATGAAAGATGCAGCAAACAAGGCCTTTCGTGGCGTCGTTGACACATTAAACAGTCACTACGCCACCTTTAGCAATCTATCTGGTCGAAAGGCAAAGCCTCTTCCTTTTAAAGCCAGAGTCTTAAGCTATCAAGATTTATTGCAGCTAGTAATTGAAGAGCATAAGGCGAAAGGTAAAGACTTTCAAGACCAGCTTAGTCGCCTCATCCAGACGGTTCAAGATCACCCCACTTTAGACGATCGTGAAAAATCCCTGAAAATCGTTGAGTTTGTTTATAACGCTTGGTCGGATCGAGAACCAATCATTATTATCTATTTGACGCCACCCTACTATCCTCATATCTATGTCACCGATGAGGATCCCAAAGGTAAGCTTTTGTTAGATACGGTTAAAGAGGTTGTAAACACCACCCAGTCTGATTACTCCTTGGTCTTTAAAAAATTCTTCCCCTTTATTTCAGACTTATCCTATGGCAGTGCACCAAAGGATCCTGCTGTAATTCGAGACCTTAAAGAAAACATGCCAGGTTTTGGCGTGACCTATGATTTACCTTTAGAAGAGATGCAACAGCTTGATTTACCCGTTTTAGATATTGGTCCTTACGGCAAGGATGCTCATCAGTTTACCGAGCGGATCCAAACTGATTACTCCTTTGAGGTAGCTCCTCGTCTTGTTTTAAGCACCATTCAAGGGCTGTTAGTAAAAAAATAGACGCCCAAACCAAACTCCCCTTAAGCGGAAAGGATATTCTTAATCCATCTAAGAATATCCTTGATTTAATTATTGTATTGACATTTATACCTGAAGGTAAAGTAGGCTTTATCTAATTAAAAAGTCAGGAGCACTATGGCTTGCTTGGTAAGAACTAAACCCAATACGCTTGCAACTAAGCCTTGTTATACGAAACCACTCAACGACCTCATCAAGGATACCATTTGAAGGAGACTCCCTATGCCTACCCACGAATTTGCAATACCAACTGGTCGCTTATTGACCAGTTCTCATAAAAATCACCCAAATCAAGAAGACCTCGCTCACAAATTAGCTTTGAATTTCAACAAGACCTCATCTGGTCAAAACTCTAATACTAGGAAAATAGTAAAAACCAAGGTTACTTCTAGTTCCAACCAAAGGAAAAAAGCCAAGAAAAGGCAAGGAAAGTCAAAAGGCCCTTTAAAGCTTCTCGCTCTTTTCCTTTTATTAATCCTAGTCCTGTTCACTGGCAAAGAACTTTTCCCTAATTCTTTTGCGAAAAATGAGCTGATTGAAGATGATTTTGTCAGTCCCTATATATATGTTCTAAATCGAACGGATCATTCCGTAGAGTTTACAAAGAATAGTGACACCAAAATTTATCCCGCTTCCCTTGTAAAAATCATGACCACCTTGGTGGCTTTAGAGCAGATTGACGATTTATCTGAGGTGGCTCCAGTCGATGTACCCACCTATCAAGATATGGTGAGTCGCAATGCCTCCATGGCAGGGTTTTTCGGGCGAGAGCCGGTTACTTACCGTGATTTACTCTATGGCACCATTCTTAGCTCAGGTGGAGAAGCTGCCAATTCCCTAGCCGTTAACGTTTCTGGTGATGTGGCTAGTTTTGTTGAACTCATGAATGCCAAGGCAAAACAACTTGATTTAAAGAGTACTCATTTCACCAGCCCAGAAGGACTCCATCATAAAGAGCAATACACC
>JAAZGI010000235.1 GCA_012511315.1 Clostridium sp. | reverse complement strand
CTTCGGTATGGTTTAAAAATATTAGCTGGCAAAGCCAGCATACAAAACCTCTCATACCGAAGCTCATTATCAAGGGACTTACGAAAACCAGGTAAAGACCTAACTCTTGATACTTACTAACCGGTGGCTAACTGGAACTTCAAATTTCGGTATTATGATTCAAGTTAATCGATATGTTTTATAATCAAACCGTAATCAATATTCGTAATTTTGAAAATATTATTTTCCGAAATACATTCATTTGAAATGAATAGTTTCAAACATCCATTAAAATAAGCTGCCTTATATAATCAAGCAGCATGGAATTTAAATATGGATGTTTGAGATGAGCTTTTCTAGACATAACTTAAAAGTAACGTAAATTACAAAGTCTCCACAGGTAAATCGATGATTTAGCCTGTGGAGACTTTACTGAACAGATTCTTTCTTTATTTATGTCTTAACACTGTTTTATCCTTCAACCATTTTTAGCTTTTTAACTGTTTAATTTAAGGCTGTATGAACCTTCAAGATAATTGAGCTTGTAGTCTACTTCCTAATTGCAATAAGATTTCTAGTCTTCAGCCTGCTTACTTTTTAAACTATTAATAAAATCCGTGACCTCTGGCATAAGTTGATTGGACATGGTTTCAAGTATTTCGCTCAGGGTGCTAATCTCATCCTCTGGGAAGTTTTCCGATACCCGATTAATAACAGTATTGATGTATTGGGTTCGAATACTGTAGTACTTGTAGAAGCGCTCTGTTGGCTCAAGATAGTACTCTCTTTTATCTTCTTTGGATTGAATCTTTTTAATATAGTCTTTTTTAATCAAGTTCGAGACCCGATAAGCCATATTGGCCTGGGACGTTTCCATAAAGTCTGTGAGTTCTTTTATGGTTGGCCGTTCCATTGCATTAATTACTTCCACACAAAGAATCTCTAAGGGGGTTAGGGTCGCTTCGCGATCCTCCAAGCCCTTAAAGATACTTCGATAAAAGTCTAGTTTAAACTTCTCATAAACATCGGTAAATAGTTGTTCTAGCATGAATTCACCCCACCATCTTTCTCTTAAGAATATCAAATATAGCCTGTTCATTCAAACTAGTTTTTGATTTCAACCAAACTATTTACACAAAAATGAGCATCCATCTGCTTTTAAACAAGGATTCATGCTCTATTTTACGGCAAAAGTTAAGTTGGCCGTACAGCAAACCTCACCATCTACTGTTGCCACTGCCTTACCAAATCCAATATCACCCAGTTGACGCTCTAACATACATTCTAAATGAAGCTGGTCACCGGGAACCACCTGGCGTTTGAATTTAGCTTGTTTGATGCCTGCAAAAAAGGCAATTTTGCCCCGGTTCTCTGGTTTTGACAAAATAGCAACGGCTCCCACCTGACTTAAGGCTTCGATGATTAAAACCCCAGGCATCACATGGTGGTCTGGAAAGTGACCTTGAAAAAAGGATTCATTCACACTCACACATTTAATGCCTCTGGCCCAAACCCCTTCTTCTCCATCGATGATGCGATCCACTAGTAAAAAAGGATACCGATGAGGGATAATCTCTTGAATTTCATTTGAATTTAATTTCATCTTATTTGTCCCACCTTTTAAATAATAGAGAAACATTGTGACCGCCAAAACCAAGGGAGTTACTCATGGCATACTGAATCTTCTTTTCAATAAATTGGTTTTCAATCAAGTTTAAATCGCACTCTTCATCCTTGACCTGATAATTCACGTTAGGCGGTAGAATTCCGTCTTCCATGGAAATCAAGGTGATCAAGGCTTCCATTGCCCCACTGGCGCCCAGTAGGTGCCCTGTCATAGACTTTGTAGAGCTCACCAATATATCCTTGTAATCTTCTTTAAACAAGCGTTTAATGGCCACCGTCTCATACTTATCATTTAACGGAGTGGATGTACCGTGGGCATTAATATACTCCACATCAGAAGCTTTAATACCAGCCTCGTTAATGGCATCGCTCATGGCCTTGGCTGCAAAAACCCCCTCACTATTAGGCTGGGTAATATGACCGGCATCACAAGTGGAGCCATAGCCGATCACTTCACCATAAATCTTTGCCCCTCGATTTAATGCATGCTCCAGCTCCTCTAAGACCAATACGCCAGAGCCTTCGCCCATGACAAAACCAGAACGCTCTTTGTCAAAGGGAATACTAGCCCTTGTTGGATCTACAGCCTTTGATAAAGCCTTCATGGAGGAGAATCCACCCACTCCCATGGGAGTGATGGAAGCCTCTGCACCACCAGCTATAATGAGATCACTATAACCATCCTTGATACTCCGAAAGCCCTCGCCAATGGCTGAGTTAGAGCCTGCGCAAGCAGTCACTGGACAAATGCAAGATCCGTGAAAGCCAAAGTGACTGGCAATATGAGAGGCATTCAAGTTAACAATGGCCATGGGGATAAAAAAGGGCGAAATTTTCTCATAGCCGCTTTTCATGCCCCGTTCTTTTTCATTTTCAATGCTCTCAAGCCCACCAATACCGGAACTCATGAAAACACCTACCCGGTCCCGGTCAATTGTCTCTAAATCTAAACCACTATCCTCTACGGCTTTTATCCCAGCAATCAAAGCAAACTTATTGACTCGGTCTAAACGACGCAAGGATTTTTTATCAATAAATTCCTCAAAATCAAGATCCTGGACCTCCGCTGCCAGTTTCACTTGGAAATCAGAGGTATCAAAGTGGGTGATTTCCTTGATGCCCGTCTTTGAGGATTTAACACTCTCTAAAATCTCCGGTAAGCTATGACCAATTG
>JAAZGI010000234.1 GCA_012511315.1 Clostridium sp. | reverse complement strand
TGCCAATTAAAACTTTGACGGCTTCAGCAACTTGAATCGATGCGACAGTAGATACAATAAAAACGGGATTTCCCCAATAGGAGGAAACTTTTTCCTCCTGATTCTGATAGAGCTTGGATAGGGCTCTGCTTCCTGGCATAACTAAACTGACCTGTCCATACCAGCCGCCGATGGCGCCATGGATTAAAGGTAGGCGGAGCTGATCTGCCGCGTCCTCTAAGGTGAGTCGGGTTGGGATGTTGTCCAAACAGTCGATGATGATATCATGGTCGACCAGGAGGCTCTGAGCGTTGGTTTCATCCAATCTGACGTGATGAGCTTTCACATCAATATCTGGATTCACTCGATTTAGTTGCTTCTGAGCAACTTGGGCCTTGGATTGGCCCAAGTTGTCAGGATAAGAGTTTAATTGTCGATTTAAATTGGTGATTTCAAACACATCATCATCAATCAGCGTAATATGTTTCACGCCTAAGCGAGCAAAGGATTCAGCGACATAGCCACCTAAACCGCCGAGACCGACAATGGCAATGGATTTATTTTTTAAATTTAAATTTTCCGCGTGGCTGAGGGCTCGTTCATTTCGATGATAGCGTTCCATTAGCCACCTCCAACGGGGGGGAAGATGGACAGATAATCGGTGGGTTCTATGACCCGATGAGCTTTAGCGCTCCGACCATTCACGAGGAGAATAGCTACATCCTCCATGGGAATATCCAGTCCCTTTATAATCTCTCCAGCAGTTAGTCCCTCACAGTAGGGGAAATCCACCGTTTTGCCTCGTCCCTCCCGTAAGGTAGCAAAGAGTTTCACGAGGATATGTATTTGATTTCCCGAAGGTTCATTGATCATTTATTTCAGTCCTAATTCTTTTAATTTTTCGTCAGAAGGAATCCCGTTTTCCCAACCACGAACGTTGTAATATTCTGGTAGCGTAATATCTAAGCGAGTGACTTCTCCCTTAGAAGGTCCATCTGGGATGGGTTCTTCTAATAGACGTTTCGGCAATGTGTCCATTTCAGGGGTAATACCAGCTTCTAAATTAAACATTTTTTCGATGTTCCAAATTCGTTCGCCGCGTTGCATTAGTTCGTCTACGCTAATTTCTTCGCCAGTAACAGCTGAGAGCATTTGGGCATAATCCGGCGCACCCAGAGCAAAGGAAGTAAATAGACAAACGCCTAAGGAGTCAATAACGGCCGTAAGGTCTTGGAAGATTTTAGTCCAGTTGGCTTTCCCATCGGTTGCAAAACGGTCCAATTCTTCCGGTAGGGCTAAGATTTCAGGGGAGATCATATAACCTCTGACATGGCAACCGCCACGGTTACTGGTGGCATAAGAAAGCCCTTGGCCTTGTACGCCACGTGGATCATAGGCTGGTAGTTCTTGTTTTTTAACAGACATGGATAGCTCAGGAACACCGAAAGAATCACAAAGACGATAGGATCCATCCGCCATAGTAGCACCCAGTCCTTCTCCTTTACCCATTCGTTTCGTCCATTCAACAACGGCATCGGCGTCGCCCCATTGGAGGCTAACACCATCTAAATCTTCATCTTTTAGATAACCTTTTTGATAGAGTTCCATGGCGGCAGCTATGGTTGCACCAGCCCCAATCGTATCGATGCCGTATTCATTACACCACTTATTGGCAACAATAATTTTTTCAAAGTCATTGACTCCACAGTCGGATCCATAACACCAAATTGTCTCATACTCAGGTCCGCCACCTTCCCAACCATCTAGTTTAACATAGCGTCCGCAACCAATTGGACAGTGGTGACAGGGATCTTTACGGGTCAAATATTTTTCAGTCATCCATTCACCAGAAATCATCTCAGCGTCATCAAATTGAGCTGTTTGGAAGTTATTGGTGGGCAGGATTCCATTTTCATTAATAATGTTAACCAGAACCGCAGAGCCATAGTTCGGTAAACCGGCAGAAGTAACGCCGTTTTCGCGAATCTTTTTCAGAGCGGATAGGTTGGCTTCTTTCAGTTTTTCGGCATTGGCGATGGGGGCCTTTTGAGTTCCCCGAACTGTGATGGCTTTTAGATTCTTAGATCCCATCACAGCACCGACTCCAGAACGTCCGGCAGCACGGTGGATGTCGTTCATGATAGCGGCTAAGAGTGATTGATTTTCTCCAGCCGGTCCGATGGAAAGAACCTTGGCGCGAGCAGGGGTTTCTTTACCCATTAGTTCGGTGGCTTCAGAAACGACTTTTCCCCATAAATGAGAGGCGTCGCGGATTTCAACTTTATCATCTTCAATGTTGATGTAAACTGGGTGATCCGCTTTCCCTTCAACCACTAGTCCATCGTAGCCAGCATACTTAAGTTCTGCTCCCCAATGTCCACCAGAGTTAGAGGATGCAATGGTACCGGTAAGTGGCGCCTTGGTAATAACCATATAACGACCACCTGTTGGCACGGCGGTTCCAGTCAATGGTCCTGTCATGAAGAATAATTTGTTGTCTTCGCTTAGGCCGTCTACATGAGGTCCTACCTCCTCATAGAATAGCTTGGTTCCCAAACCTCTCCCGCCAATAAAATCTCTGCAAGTTTTTGGATCAATCGGATCCACCTTGACTTCTCCTGTTGTTAGGTTAACTCGTAACAGTTTTCCAAAATAACCGTTCATGTTTCCACACTCCTTAATCTTAGTAAATTGCTTTACTCCAGATCCTTTCCAATAACGGGAGGCACAAAGGTTTCCCTTAGTACCCTAACGGTCTGATAGCATAGAAGGTTCCTTAGCCCATCAGACTCGGAAGTGGAAATATTCAAATTATAGAATATATCTTATTTTACCATGATTGCTTGTTAAATTGTTATTTATAAACGATATTTTACATTTGAAGTCATAATTTTCACAAGCCTTACCTCGGATTAAAGGTTCTAAAATAATCAACAATTGAATCCGTAAATATTAATGGCTCATACGTATGCTTGTGCTCTTGCAGAATAAAAAGACTGAAGTAAAGAAAATACGCCGAAGTAAAGAAAACACGCTGAAGTAAATAAAAAACACCATTCAGTGAAAAAGTTAGGAAGAAGACATTTTTTTAGAGTAGTATAAAAGAGAGCGGATTGGCGATGCTAAGGGAATCTACTACAGAGAGCATAGTCGGAGCGGTCTGGGGTTAATAAACCAAGAATTAGAAAACTAACTTGATATGGATTAGCAAATTACGTTGAAAGATGACGATTATAAGGGTAATATATAGACTGAGATAATTTTTAGATTTTTTAGAAGCACACTACACACGCATAGGAGACAGGGGAAGTAAAAATGGAAGTAGGGTTTGATTCGAAGAAGTATCTTGAAGAACAGTCAAAATATATTTTGGAACGGGTAGATAACTATGACAAGCTCTATCTAGAATTTGGGGGCAAGTTATTTAATGATATGCATGCCAAGCGTGTTCTACCAGGTTTTGAGGCTAATGCAAAAGTAGAGCTGCTCAAAAAATTAAAAGATAAAATTGAAGTTATTATCTGCATGTACGCTGGATATATTGAGCGCAATAAGATAAATGAGAACCTTGGGATTACCTATGATATGGAAGTTCTTAAACTAATTGATGACTTGCAAGCTCAGAAGATTGAGGTCAACAGCGTAGTTTTAACGCGCTATACGGATCAGGTTAGTTCGAAAAATTTTGTTAATAAGTTGGAGAGACGTGGGATTAAGGTGTACATACATCGCCACATTGATGGTTATCCATCTGATATCGATCGAGTTGTGTCAGATGCTGGATATGGGACCAACCCCTACATTGAGACGGATAAGCCCATTGTAGTAGTCACAGGACCCGGTTCTGGCAATGGAAAGCTGGCTACCTGTCTTTCTCAACTTTATCACGAGTCCCGTGAAGGACTGGTGGCTGGCTATTCTAAATTTGAAACCTTTCCGGTTTGGAATTTGCCACTAAAACACCCAGTAAATGTTGCCTATGAATCAGCTACCGTTGACCTTAAAGATATTAACATGATTGATTTTTACCATATGGAAGCCTATAACACCATGGCAGTGAATTATAATCGAGACATTGAAACCTTCCCACTATTGAAACGAATTCTTGAAAAGGTGACTGGTCGTGAGTGTGATTTTAAATCACCAACGGATATGGGCGTTAATCGGATTACCAGTGGAATTTTTGACGATGAGGTGGTGTCAAGGGCTGCCAATCAAGAAATTATCCGTCGCTATTTCAAAGCACTAGTGGATTATAAGAAAGGCCGCGTTGAACTGGAAACTTTTGAGCGCAGTCGCATGCTAATGGAGAAGATGGGCTTAGTTGAAACAGATCGAATTGTGGTTCCTCAGGCGAGAAATTTAGCGGCCACTATGACAAGTAGTGATGTGGAAAATGTTTCGGTGGTTGCTTTAGAGCTCCATGATGGTACGATCATTACTGGGAAACGCAAAACAATGATGCAAGCAACAGCGGCGGCAATTCTTAATGCGCTGAAATATTTAGCAGGCATCAATGATAACATCTACCTGTTATCGCCAGTGGTGCTAAAGCCAATAGGTGAGCTAAAAAAGAAGACTTCCCATCTCCAAGAGCAACTGTTAGACCTCAATGAGATTCTAATTGCTCTGTCCATGTCAGCAGCTACCAACCCATCAGCCCATGCAGCCTTCAGTTTTATTGATCAGTTGGATGGAACAAACCTTCACTCCACCACAATCCTAAATGGCAATGATGAAAAAATGCTGAGGGCATTAGGTATCGACTACACATCGGATGATGATTATGCCACCAATAAGTTATTTTATGGGATGTAATACAATGACTGATTAATTATTCATTGGAAATTAATTTAAAATTACGGATTAGATTCGTTGATCCGAAGGCGAAGAAGAAACCAAAAGAATTTAGTTTAGGCAAAAAAAACGAAAAAGTAATAAACAAGGCAGGCTTGGAGAATATTATTCTCCAAGCCTGCCTTGTTTATATAGAGACGAATTGTTTAAGTGGTCTAGCTTACAATGCGTCTTTAAATTTACAAGCTATCTTTATTCCATGAAATAGCATGAGCTGACAAAAGCAGCCATTCGCTCGGCTTCTGCTTTGGTTGTATCTTTAGGGAAGGTGAATTCAATCCAGGTGCCGTCACCGTCAGTATCCCCTGGACGCAACAGATATCTTTGGGTCACATAACGAGTCGCTTCAGTGGACTGAGGAATAGTAGACTGGTTTATGGGCTGAACAGCTGGGCTTGCTTTAACTTCTTTGGCTTCCTTAGCTTCCTGAAGTGCGCGACGTGCTTCACTTTCTGCCTTTGTTGGGCGACCCCGCTTCTTTTTGGGTTTGTCTTTGGTCAGGCTAGCCACGTCAAAATCAGGAGAAACCATCTCTTCCAAAGTTTCCTCCACATTTTTCATTTGATAGGTGGCTTTTTGTCCCCGTAGAGCCCTACGCAGGTCATCAGGAATATCATCCCTTTGCAGGTTTTTTAAAAGCCACTTCATCTTTCGTTGATGACCGTAATCTTCTTTGGCAGCTTCCTCATCAAAATAATATTCCGATGTTACTTCTCCAATGCTTAGGAGGGGACCATCAGCAGTAACCACCAGATCGCCGGTGGAGATTCGATCTTTTAATGTGATTAAGGAGGTTAAGTTGCCGGATAGGGCCATTCCAGTATAGTGATATTGTTCAGCTAATAGATCGCGCACTTCTTCTTTTGATAGGTTAGAAATATCTCCGGTCTTGCTCCAACCAAGAGCAATTTTTTCGTCTCGCAGACATTCTTCCGTACGATCGACTCCGCCTGGCTTCAGTCGAACTAAAAAGTAATTCCGGCTCATTATTGCACCTCCGAGGTTTAGATTCTTATATATACTTTAATTATTGACGTTTTAAAGTAATTATGCAATATAAAATGAAAGAAAAATCATAAAATAAACAAAAAATATCAGTTTATTAAGATAAAAGGTATAAGTATGTAATCAAAATGATTATAAATGCAAAAGGACTAGATAATATACGAGAGACTTGTTGAACCGGCTCATTGTTTATTGAATTAATAATTAACTTTACAACCAGCGAGTTTAGAGGAGTCGAATTAATAATTGGATTATAAGCCTTGTGATATTCATAATAGATTTTTACTAGGAAACGAGAAGGGGTATATTCTAAAATAATCAGAATATACAATAAGCAAGAATAAAACTACATCGAATGAATCAAGCCAGCACAGGATAATATCGTTTAGGATTTTTCTTGTATAATAGTGAAACTTGAATTAGGGTTATTTTCTGCTGATGTAAAGAATTAGAATATGAGGACTTTATAGCAAAAGGATTAAAATTAAGGGATAATAATGAATAAATCGGTATGATAAGGGATGAATATCAAATTAATAATAAATATAAGGTTTTAAAGAGGTTAAAGCAATCAAAGTTACAATTCCTTCATGGTTTTTTAATGGGCGGGCTTCATAATAGATTTATAGACATCTGGTGACAGAACTATGTTGAGTTCGGATGCTAGTCACTTATACATTAATTGCATTCTTGGAGGTAGACATGATAAAAAAACAGATTCGAATAATTACAGTAACGGCTGCGGCAATACTAACGATCTCAGCTTGCTCTAGTGGAGGTACCACTACTTCAGGGGCATTGAGTGCTACTGATGCTGTAACTTCAACGGTAACCTCAGCAGATACAACTACTCCTTCCACAACAGTAGCTGAGGGGACGACCAGCACAACTGCAATAGAAACAACCACGACAGAAACCACGTCGATAGGAACAACAACTCCAGAGACCACAACAAGTGCACCTTCCCAATCAAATGGAAAAGTGGCTGATGCTTTTCTGAAATCAGCCGAGTTTATGGCTGCTTTAGATAGTTACCGAGTTACAAATGAAACTAAGTCAAATACCTTTGGGATGGATATAGAGACAACCACGGTTATGGATTATTTTCCGAAAGAAAATAGTTATAAGACGGTAATAGACGTGGGCGGTATGAAGATGGAAAGCTATATGGTCGATAATAAAACCTATACGCAGATTCCCGGTGGAGAGTGGATGTTAATGATTATAGACGACCCTGAACCCACCGCAGAAGAAGCTTTAGAAGAATTTAATTTTGAAGAACTATCTGATTTATTTAGCTATGAAGAAACGAACGATGGATATGTTTTGAAAACTAAGCGTACGTTAACCAATGAGGAAATGGAAAAGCTTGGACCAGCTTTTGGTGGTGTAGATGATGGTCAGGATGATGAAGAGTTGGATGAAGATGTGGAAATCGCCTATGATCTGGAGATTCATTTAAATAAGGATTACAGTAATGACGAGACCATGATGAAAATGGTGATGTCAATGGAGGGAATGGTTGTTGAATCCGAAGTTCATGCAGTTTACTCAAACTTTAATGAATTAGAGTCCTTTACGCTTCCAGAAGAAGCTAAAAATGCTAAAGAATTGGACTTCCCCATGCCTTAATCACCATAACTAAGAAAGTAGATGAATGCCCACGGATTATTGTTAGATTAAATCAACAAGTGCATAGTGAGAATGTCAAAACTATTTAGAGGTTAACCATGGGTATTATTAAGCTTTAGGTTAAGTGCTGCCTAAGGTC
>JAAZGI010000233.1 GCA_012511315.1 Clostridium sp. | reverse complement strand
GCTGTTTCCTTTTTATAATTTCGGCAACATCAAAAAACAATGTTCCTCTTGTGTCATCAAATCCACCCCTTTTTCCAGCAATTGAAAATGCTTGACATGGAAAACCTGCACATAGGATTTCAAAACCATCAGGGATATAAGATTTTGTTTCATCTTTTGTAATATCACCAAAAGGTGTTTCTCCAAAATTAGCTTTGTAGGTTCTTTTGGCTTCTTTGTCCCACTCGCTTGTATACACGCACTTGCCTCCTAAATTCTGCAAGGCTAAACGGAATCCTCCAATTCCGGCAAATAAGTCGATAAATTTGAATTTAGTTTCAGATGCGGGGGGAAAGGGTATATCAAATGTATCGAAAATTCCGTATTGTAAAGCGTCTTCCGCAATTTGATTGGATACTACTTTATCGGGATATTTATACTCTAAAATTTCTTTAGCGAAAGCGATTGCGTCTTTTTTATAAAACTTAGCAACTCCATTATTAGTATTAGATAAGTAATGAGTCAAAATTGCTTCTTTATTGTTCTCTGGCTCTACCAATTTTATTCTAAACTGCTTATCTCCAAATGTTTCCAAAGAGATCTTTTCTGTAAAATTCATTTTTAAGTTCTTAATTATATCTTCAGCTTGCAAAATGCAAGATACTAAATTCTTTTCTATTTCTTTACTCCAAAACCTCAAAATCGTCCATCCTTGGTTCTTAAGCACGTGATTGACCTCTTTGTCTCTTTCAATATTTTTTTCAATTTTGTTAATCCAAAATTCTATGTTGCTTTTATGGTCATATTTTCGCTCTTCCCAATTCTTCCCATGCCAAAAATCTCCATCGATAAAAATCGCAAGTTTGATTTTTTTAAACGTTAAGTCAGGTTTACCAAAAACAGTTTTATCGTTTTTACGGTATCGATGACCTCTTGCAAAAAGAGCTTTAGCCAATATAAGTTCAGGTTGTGTACCTGTCGATTTATTGGCTTGCATAATTTTACTTCTTTGCACCTTGGTAAATTTATCCAAGATGCAAAGTTAATTAATAAGTTTATGTGAATTAGTCATGAAAACCGATATTTTTACTTTCTCCTTTTCTAAGCACTGTGTGAGTCGTCCTGATCATCCTTATAATTGCTTTATGGTTGCCTTATGGTTGCCTTATGGTTGTCTTATTTTAGTATAAGGAGATGATAAGGAAAATATATAGAAAACATATGGAAAATTAGAGTCAGATACAATGAATGAAAACCCTACTTCCAAAACAGGCAAGTGCGGGAGAAAGTCCAAGCACTGTGATCAAGAAGTTTTATCGGAAATGAAAAATGAAATAAAGAACAGCAAGTTCAATTCAGAAGGCTATATGAAAGTGAAGAAGCGCATGGAAAGAAACTTAAGCTCACTTATAGTGAGCAAAGCACGTGTTAATCGTATAATGCGCGAGAATAACCTGCTTAGCCCCAACAGAAGGGCCGGCAAAGCTAACAAGCGTGGCTAATACAAGATTAAAAAATTAAGCTAAATGGATACAGACCCTTCTTTTTTGCTATAAAAGTAATTGTAAGAATATCGTTGTCGATTGCCACAGAATGTTGCACATTATTACATTTTATCTTTTGTAATGAATAAT
>JAAZGI010000032.1 GCA_012511315.1 Clostridium sp. | reverse complement strand
GCTTGGTTCTATTTCTATTCTAGCTAGCCCTCCATGAGCATCTTTATAAGAAACTTGAATATGTTTGGGCTTTATTGTCTGGCTAATGGTATAGCGTAGTACGTACTGATCGGTAATCCGATCGTCGGCTTTTGGTGATTTGATAATAATTTCCTCCGCTGCATAAACGGTGTGTGTATTATTAATTGAGATGGGTAAAAAAAGCGTCAAGCATAAAGCAAATAATACAGATATTTTTCGAATCTTCATCAGATCCTCCCTAAAGTGAATAATTAGCATAATAATAACTATGTTTAGTGAACTAGCCAACTAAATATACTTCTATCTTATATTTTTATAGGAAGCATATCAACAATTAACGGAATCTTCTCTTCATAATTATTATTCTTTGACACCATTTTTTAACCTCTCTTAAATCTTTAGTTCTATAATGAGACTGACAGAAAATACTAAAAATAAATTTTAACTAAAGGAAGTTGTATCATGGTAAAAAAAGTATTGCTCTCATTATTAATTATTGTAGCTGTTTTAACTGTTTCTCTCGGTGGCGGTCTTTGGTATTATCTTAATAAAATCCCACGGGAAGCCGTTGAAAGTATTGATGTAACCAATCAAGACCTAGAACTCATGGAGGAGTATGGTATACCAACCTCTACAAATAGTCTTGGTACCTCGGAGGAAGTTCTCAATAAACTCGCTAAATATGACGGATCGATTTCTAATATTTTATTACTTGGAATCGATTCAACGGATGGAGTGGGTCGTTCTGATTCTATGATTATCCTCACTGTGGACAAAACCACTAAAAAAATCAAGCTCACCTCCCTTATCCGAGATTCTTATGTTTATATTCCTGGACGAGGAATGGATAAATTAAATCACGCCTACGCTTTTGGTGGTCCTTCATTAGCCTTGCATACTATCAACTCAAACTTTGATATGAACCTAACTAATTACGTGACCGTTAATTTCGATTCCATCACAAAGATTGTTGATTCCATCGGCGGATTAGACCTTAAGCTATCTGATGAAGAAGCTAAAATCGTTGGAGTTGGTAAAGGTGGTACGCATCATTTAGATGGCGCTCAAACCTTAACTTATGCCAGAATCCGAAGTACGGCCGGTGGAGACTTTACCAGAACCTTGCGTCATCGAAAAGTTTTAACCGCTATGGCTGAAAAAATAATGCAACAAAATCCTATTGAAATGGTTAAAACAGCCGATGAGCTAACCCCTCTTGTTAAAACTTCCCTGAGCTCACCTGAGATTCTCGGGTTAGGATTTACAGCCGGCGGTGGTAACTACGACGTAATTCAAGATTCCTATCCTGAGGATGAAACTTCAAAAGGTGTCATCCTTAATGGAATTTATTATCTAAAATGGAACAAAGAAGACACCATCAACAAACTCCATAAATTTATATTTAATGAATAAAGAAACATCCTATAAAATAGCCGAACATATCTTTTTAGATGTGTTCGGCTTTTTATAGGATGTCAAAAAAATGAATTCACCCACTAGGTTTACCCTCTAATTTGAGGTCATCCAATGGGTAATGATTACTTTAAAGCTTTCATTAAATCCCTTCAAAAAAATTATTTCAGGCAATTAAACAATGTTTATTCCTTGTTTAATTCTTTTTCGGCTGCCTTTTTTTCGGCTGCTTTTTCTTCTTCTCGCAATTTCTTTTCTCGTTCTTTTTCTGCTTTTTCAGCAGCAGCAATTCTTTCTTCTTCCGCTTCAGCTTCTGCTTGCTCTTCTGGAGTTAATAAGAGATGCTCATACTTCGCAAACAACTCATGCCAAATAAAAGATTCTTTTATTCCATCATCATACTTGATCGTAATGTAATGATCATTCATAAAAATAATTTCGCCGGCTTTGTCCTTTAAATAGACTTCCATTCCAATCTCGTATTTGGTTTTTTCCTCATCCAAGTTGAATGCATTTTCCCCTTTTCTATTCATTGTCATCTTCCTTTCAAAAAATACAGTAATCGCTTTCATACCATTATAGCTCATGAATGTTCTATAGCTATGAATAATTTCTTAAATTTAAATTAAAAGAGTCTTATTTTCAACAAATTTTCATTAGCAAAGGTTCTTTTTTCTTTTTATCTCTTTTTTGACAACTCTTCCTAATAATTCATTCCTAATGCTCTAGTTTTTAGGCGGTTCCCCAACTTTTTAAGTTTTATCCCTCGAACCCAAACTCTTGTCTTTATTTAATAGTACTAAAAAGACCCCGAGGGGCCTTTTTTAGTACTATTAAGCTAAAGAATCTTTCAACTCATCCATGAGCATACCATCCCAGATTTCATCCGCTTTTTCTGATAAACCCAACTGACGAAGAAGCTCAAATCCTAATAATAATGCTGTAGCAGGTCCCCTTGATGTCATCACTTGATCAGAAACCACCACTAAATCTTCCTTATAAAGTTTAAAACTTAAATCTTGTTCAAAACCAGGATAGGAGGTTCCTGTATGATTGTTTAAGATACCAGCTTTTTCAAGAACAATCGGACCAGCGCAAATAGCCGCTACCAGCTTTGACTGCTTATGAAAATTACGAATTGCCTTTAAAACATCCGGATGCTTTGATAAGCTCTCGGCTCCATCACTACCACCAGGAATATAAATGGCATCGTATTGGTCCATTTCAGCATCTTCCATCAGAAGATCCTCTTTAATGACAACACCATGGGCTGATGTCGGCATTTCTCCTGAAATAGAGATTAGATCAGCCTTTACCCCACCTCTTCTAAGAACATCAACAACAGCCAGTAATTCCAGTTCTTCTGTTCCATTTGCAAAAAAACAAGCTACTTTCTTCATAATGACTTCCTCTCCTTTATTTTTTCTTTTGTTTAAATCCCTAATAAATCCCTAATTTAATTTCTTCTGTTTAATTTCTTCTGTTTAATTTCTTCTGTTTAATTGTTGTAAGTTGATTTTCCAATTACTGCATTTTGTGTTTTCTCTCTCTTTTATTTTTTTATTTAAGAGGTTTTATACTCTAGTCAGTTTTTAATATCCCCTTTGGCCTTTAGTTAGGACTCTTTTAAATTGATAGTATCTATAGCATTCTTTTCAAATCGATGGAGTTAAGCAAATTATTTTGCCTCTACTTTTTCTACCAACTCATCCAATACCATTTTGATCAAATTCGTTCCCTTACCAGCTCGATTTTGTAGTTTCATTGTGGCTACATCCACTTGAACTTTTCCGCCACGATTGGTTTCAAGGTGTAATGTCTGAGCTTCCTTTTGAAGTGCTCCCCACACTACGCGATCTTCATCTTTCAAAGAAATCCCTTGAACACCACCAGCCGTGCGACCCATCTGGGATACACTGTCTGCTGTAAAACGAATTGACATTCCTCCACCGGTTACAAGAATTACATGATCTTTTGGATTTTCAAGTATTTCAGCAAAAATCATTTCATCAGTTTCATGACGGAATTTTACGATGGGGAAAGAATCTGCCCCGGTTAAAAACTC
>JAAZGI010000031.1 GCA_012511315.1 Clostridium sp. | reverse complement strand
TCCAGATGTTATTTCTTTTATTGGTTCAACCAAAGAAGGAAGACTCATTGGAGAGGTAGCCGGTCGAGCAGTAAAAAAGACCATGTTGGAATTAGGGGGCAACAATGCCCTAGTGATATTGGATGATGCAGATGTAGATTATGCAGTCCGTGCAGCAGCTTTTGGACGGTTTTTACACAGTGGTCAAATTTGCATGTCTGTGAACCGCATTATCGTGGACCAATCCATTGCTGATGAGTTTACTGAAAAGTTTGTAAAATTAGTAAAAACTTTGAAAGTGGGCGATCCAAGTTTAGAGGATACTTTAATCGGACCCTTGATTTCAGAGGATGAGGCCGAGCGAGTTGTAGAATGGGCGGGTAAAGCTCAAGAAGAGGGTGCACAAGTCCTGCTTGAAGGACGACGCGACGGCGCTTTAGTTTATCCGTATATCATTAAAGGGAGCAATGAAACCTGGACTGCAAAAAAAGAAGTATTTGGCCCAGTTGCGAATATTATTGTGGCTCAAGATGAGGCGGATGCTCTGCGTATTGCCAATGATACCCCGGCGGGTTTAAGTGGTTCGGTTCACAGTGCGAGCCGTGAGCGAGCCTTCCACTTTGCCAAAGGATGGAAAACAGGAATGGTTCATATTAATGACCAAAGCGTAAATGATGAACCAGGAATTGCTTTTGGTGGCGAGAAAGCCTCAGGTATAGGACGCTTCGGCCGCGAGATTACACTAGATGAAGTGACCACTTATCAGTGGGTATCCGAGCAAACAGAACAACGGGACTATCCTTTATAACTTCAAACAAGAATGAACTAGCACCTCATCGAATGCAAAACTCTATCCGCTTGGAATAATATTCAACCGGATGGAGTTTTTATGTATCAGAAAACTAATTAAGGAAGACTACTTGCTAATTTAATGACATATTCAACACAGATTATATTCTTAGAATGTATAAAAATCTTATTCATGAATGATACAATGAACATAATAAGATAAAAGACATCTGGACAGGTGCATTGCAGATTAAAAGCTAGGTTATTCTTTTTGCTGGATAAAAAAGTTAAAAGCTTAAGGGGCGGAAAAACACCTGACTTAAGTCTTGTGAAAGAATCAAGCAGAGCGACAAAATAAAGCGACAAAACAGATAGAAAAGCAGAAAGATAAAGCAGATAGATAAAGCAGAAAGATAAAGCATAAAGATGAAGTCAGGAGATGAAGTCTAAAAACTAGGCGTGGTTTATAGATAAATCAACCTAAAACCTGGGCAGAATCATAAATAGATAGTTAAGCATAGAAGCAAAGCAGAAAACAAAGCAGAGGATAAAGTGGAGGTTAGGGATGAAGGTAGGGATTGTTGGACCGGAGAAATCGGTGGAAATGGTAGTATCCGTCATTAAGGACTATTTTCCAGACATTGATTATCGGGTGTATATTAGAGAAAAGGTGGAACAAGTCGGTGAGGTATTGGAAGATGCCTTGAATGCCACCGATGGTTTACTATTTACAGGGATTGCTCTCCAAGGAGAAGCAGAGAAACTGATGAAGATTGAAAAACCTTATGAAGCGACGATCAGAAATGATACCAGTTTAATTAAAGCCTTTTGGGAGATTAGGGAAGAAAATCAGCCCTTTGGTCGAATTAGCTTGGATATCGTTGATGAAAGTTTACTGGAGATTGTAAATAAAGAGATTGGCTTGAAGATTAATAAAGTATATTCGATGCCTTATGATTCCGATAAAACAGAACGAGACTATATCAATCGCCATTTGGAATTGTGGAATCAAGGGAAGGTAGACGTTGTCCTAAGCGCCTTACGTTCAACTTATGACGAGTTGAAAGAAAAAGGGATACCAGTTTACCGCTTAGATATGACGACTCCCATGATTACCCTGTCTATGAATAACCTGATAAATCGAATCAAAACCAATGATATTACGGCAAATCAGCTGGCCATTTTATTGCTTCAGATTAAGAATATGAAAGAAGATTTGACCGACCGTTATGACAATCTGTTGAAGCTAAATCAAGTTGAAAAAAAGCTAATTTATTATTTAAGAGAAGTTCAAGGGAGTTTATTCCGAGTAGGACATGATAAGTGGATTGTTTTTGGTACCAGAC
This sequence comes from Clostridium sp., assembly GCA_012511315.1. Lineage (GTDB taxonomy): Bacteria > Bacillota > Clostridia > Clostridiales > Clostridiaceae > JG1575. The sequence continues at coordinate 419 of JAAZGI010000031.1, read as the reverse complement.
GTACATTGGCTGACCGAGAAATACTAAAACTATATGCAGCACAAATGGTTGAGTTTGAAAAAGAAAATATTATCATTCATACGGGTATGGGTTTTGGACATACTGGATGGAGCGCAGAGTATAAGGCGGAATTAGCCTTGGATCTGGCCCGAAAAAATCCGGCGGCAGCTTTTTTTATTGTGGATGAAAATAGCAATGTGCAAGGTCCAATCCAAGATTGCATGGAACAAACCTATGAGCTGGCAGTTTCTGACCGACGGATGAATGAATTAGCCCGCCGGATTGGAATTAGTGCAACCTATCTTTCTAAAGTGGTATCCATTATGGAAAAATATGAGATTACTGAGTTTAGTTCCGATACCCTGGGACAATACTTAGGGATTACCCAACGAAGTGCTCGACGGATTTTAGATAAATTT
>JAAZGI010000510.1 GCA_012511315.1 Clostridium sp. | reverse complement strand
CGTGCTGGAACATTCTGGATGTTCTTTAAGATGTAAGCATCCCCTAGTTCTTCTAATTGTTCTTCTGGGATGGGTTCCCGTTTAATCATATCAATGAAGCGCTGGGTGTATTTAAGCCCTTCTTCAATGGTCTTGCCTTTTAAAAGATCCGTCATCATAGAGGCAGAGGCCTGGCTAATGGCACAACCTGAGCCAGTATAGGCTAGGTCTTTAATGATGCTGTCTTCTATAACAGCTTCCACAGCTAACTCATCACCGCAGCTTGGATTATGGCCATGCTCGATGTGGGTGGCTGTTTCGATATGGCGTTTATTTTCTTTGTTTTGGTTATGTTCCAAAATGACTTCCGTGTATAACTCATTCATCTCCATAGCCCATCAACCTCCTTACGCGTTTTAGTTCTTTGATCAATATATCAATGTCATCCCTCGTATTGTAAAACCAGACAGAAACTCTGGTGGTGGATAGGGTTTTACAGTATCGAGCCAAGGGTTGGGCGCAATGGTGCCCTGCCCTAACGGCAATCCCTTTACTATCTAAAATATGGGCCACATCATGGGAATGAACATCATCCACGCTAAAGGCCACAATTCCAGCTCGATTTTTTGTTTGATTGCCACCCAAGATCGTAATGTAGGGAATCTCTTTGAGTTGCTCCATCAGATACTCGGTGAGATCTTCATCAATGGCTTGAATCTCTTCATAGCCTATGGCCTCTATATAATCAATGGCAGCTCCGAGACTAATGATGGCTTCCGACAGGGGCGTTCCTGCCTCAAATTTATAGGGCAAGGTATTATAGGTCGTCTTTTGTTCCTCCACATACTCAATCATGTCACCACCTAAAAGGAAGGGTTCCATATCATCTAAGAGCTCTTCCCGTCCATAAAGAACACCAGCTCCCGTTAAAGACATGATCTTATGGCCGGTAAAGGTATAAAAATCTACGCCTAAATCCTGGACATCCACTTTCATATGGGGCACGGCTTGAGAACCATCCACCACAATGACGGCACCATGGGCATGGGCAATTTCTGCTATGGCTTTCACATCATTCACGTGACCGGTCACATTGGACACATGGGTCACCGTGACAATCTTTGTGCGATCCGTTATCTTTTTTAGCTCTTCCGCTGGCAGGCTACCATCCTCATCGATATACATATACACCAGCTTAGCACCGGATTTTTCACAGGCTCTTTGCCAGGGAATCAAATTAGCATGATGCTCGGCAATGGATAAGACCACCTCATCCCCTGGCTTAAGATGGGTTTCGCCGTAACTTCTGGCTAAGAGGTTTAAGGCTTCCGTGGAGTTTTTGACAAAAACCACCTCAGCGAGCTTCTTGGCCCCGATAAATTCACGGACTTTCTCCCGAACCCCTTCAAAGGCTACCGTAGCCTTTTGAGATAAGGTATAAGCTCCCCGGTGGGGATTAGCGTAACTAGTGGTGATATAGTCTGTGACGGCATCTATAACCGCTTGGGGCTTCTGGGCTGTAGCCCCTGAGTCTAAATAGACCAGGGGCTTGCCATTGATTAATTCATTAAAAATCGGAAAATCTTCTTTTAACCTCAATTGGATTCCACCTTCTTCATCATGGCACCGACCCGTTCCAAGATTCGTTCTTGAATCTTCTCATCAGGCATTTGGTCAATGATGGGACGGAAGGCTGATTCCACAATGATCCGCTTGCTTTCCTCATGGGAAAAGCCTCGGCTCATTAAGTAAAATAGCTTGTCATCATCAATCTGACCCGCTGAAGCGGCATGGTTTCCAATAACATCATGCTCCCCACACAAGAGCAGTGGGATGGCATAGGACTTAACCTTAGGGCTTAACAGCATCACGGTTTCCACTTCATTACCTTCCGACTGAGCGGAGCCCTTTTTAAAGTCCAAGGTCCCACGGAAGTATTTACGAGCCCGATCCGTTAAGGCACCACGAACTTCCATGTCGCAATGAGTTTTTTTACCCCAGTGGGACATCTGATGGGAAAGGTCAATGATTCGATCCTCATTCCCAATATAAATGCTCTTTAGGTGACCTTCGGACTCCTCGCCGGAAAGATCCGTCAAGTAGTTGATGATGGTTTCACGAGCTCCTAGTTCGATGCTATAGTAGTTCACCTGGCCACCTTCAGCCACCTGAGCATAACGCTGTTCAAGGTGACGCACATGATGGGGTAGATAATTCACCTTATAAAGGTTTAAAACACCGCCATCAGCCACTCGAATTAAATTCAAGACACTGGCAAATTCAGCCTGCTCATCCCCCTCATATTCCATTAAGACATTTAAGGTTTCTCCAGCAGCAACTTCTAAGATATTCATTTCCAAAAGAGTGGACT
>JAAZGI010000232.1 GCA_012511315.1 Clostridium sp. | reverse complement strand
TGTTAAGAAAACATTTTTTACAATAAAGCACCTTAAAAAAAGATTCGCTCACAAAAATTCTTGTAAGCGAATCTTTTCTATATAGTCATTAAATATACCTATTTTAGGTCATTAATTGGTTTTAGTTTTTCTTTGGCTTTTGCATCCCCACGAAAAGCCTGTCGATCCATCTCTCTTTCTTTAAGCTTCCTGCGTGCATGCATAACTAATGCTAAGGCAACAATACCATAAGAAATTACCATTCGGGAATACTCACCAATCATAGCATTTCCTGTTACATTGGTTGCTGCTGGTGGCATCACCACAAAAAGCATATGGAAAAGACCCGTACCTAAAATCGCATTAAATATGCCAGCGGAAGCAACAGATGCACCACCTATTAGCAAGGAAGCGGCGGAATATAATGCTGTGGATTCATGGCCAGTATAGGTGTTCATAGTTCCAAGGTTCTGTAGATAGATAATCTGTCCAATTCCGGCCAAAACTGTAGAAATTGCGATGGCCCAAACTCTAGTCCGATCTACATTGATTCCTGAATTGGCTGCAACTTCCATATCTTGCCCAACGGCTCTCATATCTTGCCCTAATTTAGTTCTTCCAAACCACCAGGTCAGTAGGCAGAGCAGAAGAATTAAAAAGATGGTAAAGAAAGGAATTTTAAAATCGCCTATATATAAGGGAGAACCTAAGAGCTTGGTTAAAACTTTATCACCCAAATTATCAAATGATTGAGAACTAGTTAATTCCAGGGTGTTTCGGACCCCGTATCCCTTGGATAAAATAATACTTCGATTTTGATTGAAGGGCAAAATTTTGGTACCAAATAGATAAAGGATAATGAACTGGTAAACCCCATTAATGAGGAAAGCTAGCATCATTGAGGTAATCATTTCACGGCCCTTAGCTTTGTTTAAGACTCGTCCTGCAAAGACACCCAAAATAATAGCAACTGGAATCGAAATAGTTATCGCTAAAAATAATCCACCAGGCCCGGCTAAGCCTAACCCTTGAGCTGCGATAATACCCATTTGTCCTGCCATCGCTCCTAAAGTAAGGGCAAAGTTAATTCCCATACCTGCCATAATAGGCAATAATAAGGCAAGAACTAGAAAGGAATTACGAAACAATCGAATAAATACTTGCTCTGCAATGTAATTAGGCGGTAGTCCCGAAGGCTTGACTGCTAGAAGACTAATGATAATAAATAAGGCAGGAACTGCGGCGTTCATCAACCCTTTTTTTAATCGATCATTTTTCATCATTTTTTCCTCCGTCTAGTCAAGGCATATACAATCAATCCGTTAGTTACAACCACTCGGATGATTTCTGATAAGTCAATTTTGATTAATGAATTAATGACAGTCGGTGTCATGGTTACTAAGGCTTGGAACAAAAAGGTTCCGATGATAACATTTATAATACTAGCTTTGTTTACAGATGCTCCACCCATTAGAATAGCTGCAACCGTTGGGAATACAAATCCTAAAGGCGCCCCATACATTTCAATAAAACCAAAGCTTTGCTGATAGGTAATGAGACCAATTGCTGCAATCGCAGTTGAAAGCATCACGGACAAAATCCTCATCTTGTTGATATTAATACCAGCAGCTCTTGCGTAGTCAGGATTTGAGCCTACTGCTGTAATTGCTGTTCCTGTTTTTGTTTTGAAAAATAACCAAACCAAGAAAGCTACAAAGGCAAATAACATAATCATGCCTAAAGGAATTTGAATATAATTATTGATCGTAACAACCGGTAGGGTGTCTGGTCGCAAAGCCAAAGGATCAACTACGGTTCCTGGATCCAAGGCTTTTGCCCAAACTCCTTCCAGTGAAATGGTTTGACGTAATCCTGTTCCCCCATAGCTTTGTATTGAACGAGGGTTTTTAAAGGGTAGGATGGTCCAAAAGATATTAAACAAGAAAATGATGACATAGCCAATGTAGGTGGCAATAACCATTTCTTCGCCTTTAACGCGATTTAATAACTCTCCATATAGCCAACCAAACACTAATCCAAAGACGGCTCCAAAGAACATGGCTAAAAACATTCCAGCCATACCAGAAACTCCAAATTCTAATGAAACCACAGAGCCTAACATACCAGCGATAAAACCAACGGGTATACCAAAGTTAAGTCCACAGCCGGCCTGAATCATCGGGACCATGGAAAGAACCATAATCGCATTAATTCCAAATCGGAACATAATGTCAGTAATTGATTTGTCCACTCGAATTCCAGCCGGTCCTGTTAAAATAAATAAAACCACTAAGAATCCTGTGATAATGAGGTTTGGCAGCCCGAAGTTATCAACCATTTTTTTAAATCGCTCCATTAAGCCTCTCCTCCTGTAATTTCTTCCCCAGACATTAACAGACCAAAGTCCGCGGCTGGCGTATCCGGAGGTAAAATACCGATGACTTTACCTTCGGTTATAATGGCAATACGATCCGCAATGGACCTTAATTCTTCAAGTTCCGAGGAAACAACAACAATGGTGGTGCCTTTTTCCTCATTATATCGTTCAAGGGATTGAAGCACTAAGCGCTTTGCGCCAACGTCTATACCACGAGTTGGTTCGGAAACAAATAGCAATTCGGGCTCTGTTGCAAAGGCCTTGGCTAGGCAAACTTTTTGTTGATTCCCCCCCGATAAGCTTCTCGCATGTTGACTGGGCCCAGTTGCTTTAATTTCTAACTGGTCCATATATTTTTGAGCCATTTTATTTAGGGCCTGATCATCTCGCAATTTCAATGGTCCTAACCGCTTGAGAAATTTATCTTGAATTTGCATGGCATTAAAGCCAATATTCCACTCAATGGATTCATCCAATAGGAGGCCCACACCATGTCGGTCCTCGGATACAAAGGCAATTCGTTGGTTGAGGGAGTTTTTGGGTTCTTGAAAATCTAATGTAGTCCCGTTATAGATAATTTCTCCACCTGCTGGATATAATCCCATTACTCCGTTAGGAAGACCTATTTTCCCTTGGCCTGCCAAACCACCAATACCAAGAATTTCTCCTCGTCGCACTTTTAAACTAATATCTTTAACCGTTTCTCCAGGCATATCCACCCACAAATGGTTAATTTCAAGAATAATATCGTCTTCATTGCTTTCACGAACTACATGGCGAGCTGCCTCATCCATTCCTCGGCCCACCATCCACTCTGCGATATCACGAACTTTCACTCCTTGAACTGGTGTTTCACGAACTACTATTCCGTCCCGTAAAACAACAATTTTATCGCAAGTACTGATAATTTCATTTAAACGATGAGAAATAAAAATAATACCAATGCCTAAATCAGCCAGTCTACGCATGGCTGTTTTAAGGTAAATCGCTTCAGATTCTGTTAAAACTGCCGTCGGTTCATCTAGCACTAACAGCTTGACATGCTGCCGATTAATTTCGCGAGCAATCTCAATAAATTGCTTATGCCCAACGGGCATTTCAGATATTAAGGTTGTTGCATTAATATTTACACCGAGCATATCAATCGCTGCTTGAGATTCCGTTTCCATTCGTTCCCAATCCAAGGTTCCAAACATTTTTCCCGTTAAAGAGGACATCAAACTTTTTTTTGTTTTCTCCATATTCAATTGAATATTTTCAGTAGCGGAAAACCCTGGAATCAGTGAAAACTCTTGATGAACCATCCCAATACCAGCATTTAATGCCTCTAAGGGTGTTTTGAATTCTACCTTTTGGCCTTGATAGATGATGTTTCCCTCATATCCTCCCGTTTCATGAATAACTTCCATGCCGAAGAGAATTTTCATCAAGGTTGATTTTCCTGCCCCATTTTCTCCAACTAGGCCCAGAATTTCCCCCTCATTTAAAGAGAAATTAACATCTTTTAAAACACGATTGCCATCAAACTCCTTACCGATGGATTCCAATCGTAAAAGCTCTTTTTTTGAGGACATTTCTTCACCTCTTTCCCCTTTTGTTTTACTTTTTCTGGTTTTCTCTATCTCATTCTGCTTTTCTCTGTCTCATATTTTAGACTAAAGCATAAACGGCTCAACGAGCCGTTTATGCTTTAGGTTCTTTACATTCTAGAAAAACAGTCTCTTAATCGTTCTTAATGTTTTTAAATTTCTCAGGAACTTCAACCTCGGTTGCACCCATATATCCTCTACCGAATACGTAGGTATCTTGATAAACCATGATATGATTTTTCTTTTCTTCGCCTGTTTGGTTGTCAACATAAGTTGATCCATTCCATTCTGCACCAGGTGTTACGGATTTAAAGGCTTCAATCAAATCATCTTTTGAATCATGTTTGTAAGTTCCTTCTAAAACACCCTTGGCAAATTCACCAAGACCCTCAGATCCGGTAAATCCAAAGGAGTATGCCCATGTTCCCATGCGGCCACTACCAGCTGTTTGCTTAACTACTTCTTCAACCTTTGCAAGAATTGCAGGCCAATCGCCGGCTTCTTCTGTCAAGCTAATGTTTAAAGCTGCTGGATAGCCCATGATTGGAGAAGGTAGATCAGGCTCAACAAAGATTGCTCCCAAAGAGGCAACTCGGTTTAACAAAGGTTCAGTCTGTGCATCGTTGGTTGCAAAGAAAGCTGTATCTTTTCCATACTTTTCTACCCAAGCCGGCATTTGATCCTGGATATATTTTTTCGCTCCAGCTACTTTAACGTCAGACATTGGGTCTGGGGCTGTTTCATCATAGAAATCCAATCCCAGTTCTGCACAAGCTTCTTTCATGATATTTCTTCTTTGTGAGAGAAGTTCAATAGACATATGACGTGGGAAGGAAATGTGAACAAAAGCTTTGGCACCTAATTCTTTAGCTACCCAAGGAATTAGATATCCACGGTTAATATTGTCCGGGTCAATAACCATATCGGCTGCAGCATCAATCATTTTAGGATCTTCTTGAGAAGAGTTTGCTAAAAGAAGGATGTCAGGTCTAGTTTCCCTGATTTTCTTGAAAGCTGCCACAGTTCCAGGTACTGCCTGATTCACAATAATCGCTTTCATCTTAGGATCATTTGCTAATTGTGTAATTGATTGAATGGTCGCTTCTTGTTCTTGGTCAAAGTTATCAGGATAAGTAACATGTTTAATCATTCCACCGTCATCAACTGATTTATATTTTGTAATGAGTGCTTCAGCTCCACGGAGCTCATCCTCAGCTTGTGAAACGGTTCCGGTCACCACACCAATGTGATAGGTGCCTGGATCCATTTTCGTATATTCGTAGCCACCAGTCTCAGCTCCTGATGTATCTCCAGGTGTCGAACTCGCATCTGTCGTAGTTCCAGTTGTGGTATTCGCATCAGGTTTGTTGCCCTCTTGTGGTTTGGTACATGCTGACAGACCTACCGCCATAGATAAAGCAATAACAGTTGTTAACAAACGTTTTAACATTTCATTCCCCCCTAATTGTTTTTCAAAGCCAATCAAAAGATTTTCATCGGCTTTGATATTGAAACAATTGTATTCCTACCAAAAAATATATTCAACATTCGTTAATATTCTCAATTAACAATTTACAGTCTTTTAAAGGGAATTTATTTGCCATATTTTAAACTCCAGGCCCTCTTAACTTCATTATTGTTATAATTTCTTCATATATTTAAGCAAACACTATCTAAAACAGGCATTTTTGAATTTTATCAAAAATATCATTTTATAGATTATATGTACATATAGTAAATAATTAATCAATTTCTGTGTTTTTTATACGTTTTAGTTATCTATTTCACATATGACTTTTAAATCTACCGAACAGACAAAAGTCACCAATTAACTTCTCAACCCTTTTTACTTTGCACTCTGATTTCTCAATAGATTTCCCTTATTTATATTAATTTTGTTTTATTCAAATAGTAAAAGCCTAGCGTTTTTATCACACTAGGCTCTTACTATTCAAATATTTATGCTTCAAACATTTCAGTTAAATATGTTGATACTATCTTTATTCTTAATCCATAAAACCTTTTAATTATGTTGTAAATTATTTGTTTTTTTTCAATGCTAAATTTAATTTGTTTTTAAATCTTCTTTAAGAAACATAAACAGGCTGGGAAAAGGATCCTTGCCAAGCAATGGCTTGACGTAATTTATAAAATCTTGGGTTAAATCTATGCCATTGGTCGTGATCCAATCTTCTGGGATCAGCTTTTCTTTGTTCGCTACTTTAGAAACATCAACTGGTACATACTTGACGAGGTAGGGATTGTCAGAAATGCGTTGGATTGAAACCATTACGCGGTTATATCCTCCTGCAGCAAATTCAACAGCCTTTAGTCCGCAGCGATAGGCTTCTTTTAAATCCACACTAGAGGCTAAGTGAGCTGCAGAACGTTGTAGGGTACTAAACTCAATGGTTCGCGTCTTAAAACCAAATTCTGTGCGAATCATATGTTCCAGATATCGACCTGAGCCTGCTAAAGCTGCATGTCCAAAGGAATCATGTTCTGATTTCGTGTCTTCATTGACATATTCACCAGATGGAAATTTAATCCCCTCAGAAACGGCAATGATGATGGTCTTTTGGCGCTGGGATAGTTTTTCCACTTGTTGCAAGAATGAGTTTCGGTCAAAAGCTTTCTCTGGTAAATATACTAAATGAGGTGCACTTATTTCTTGACTGCGAGCTAAAACAGAAGCTGCTGTGAGCCAGCCTGCATTTCGCCCCATAATTTCTACAATCGTAACGGAATGACGGTCGTAAACAGCTGAATCACAGTAAATATCTCGAATACTTTGAGCTACAAACCGCGCTGCCGAACCATAGCCTGGAGTGTGATCCGTCTCAACCAAATCATTGTCTATAGTTTTGGGAATCCCGATGCATTTAACATCCATCCCGGACCTTTCAAAATAATTTGATAGCTTATCTACTGTATCCATGGAGTCATTACCACCATTATAAAGAAAATAACTAATCTTGAGCTCCCTTAATGTTTGTGCGATTTTTTCATAATTTTCATCCGGTGTTTTCGCTAATTTAAAACGACACGATCCCAGGGCCATGGCCGGCGTTCTTTTCAGTTTCTCCAGCAAATCTGGATTTGAAAAAGCATTTCCAAGGTCCAAAATGCGATTGTTTAAAACACCTTCTAATCCATGCAATGCCCCATACACTTTGTCAATATCAGGTTGGTCAAAGGCAGCTTGAATGACCCCAGCTAAGGAAGCATTGATAACTGCCGTCGGCCCACCAGATTGTGCAATTAGTAAATTGTTACCCATGTTTATTTCCTCTTCAATAAAAGCCACTTAAAGTATTTATAGTGATTAGGGATTTACACTTGTTAAGAATTGTCCATTTATAATTACCAAGTTGGTTTATTATACTATGAAACTAATCACTTTGGTAATTTAAAGAAGATAACCTGGCCACATTATTACTTTGGCCTCTAAAATATTTAGTACCTAATACACTTTCCTACCTAAATCGCTTATTTCATATGAGGAAACTTTAATTGGCGCATGGCTTCATAGGCTACAATAGCTGCTGTATTTGAAAGATTTAATGAACGAGTTGATGTTTCCAGCATGGGCACTCGAATCAAACGTTCCGCCAATTCGTTTCGGATCTCCTCTGGCAAACCTGCCGATTCTCGCCCAAACATCACGAAATCACCATCTTGATAGGATATATCCGAGTAACACTGGGTTCCTTTTGTTGTAATTGCAAAAACTGCTGCTTCCGGATATTTGTTTTTAAAATCCTCCCAGGATTCATGGACTTCAAGGTCTACCTCTTTCCAATAATCCAAGCCAGTTCGCCGGATCTGCTTGTCACTGATTTCAAATCCCAAGGGTTTGATAAGATGAAGACGAGAGCCTGTAAGAACACAGGTCCGCCCAATATTTCCTGTATTTTGTGGTATTTCCGGTTGAAATAAAATAATGTTTAACATGTTTCCCCCAAAGCGATTGTCCGTATGGCTCGCGCCACACCATCTTGATTATTGTCTGATGTCACAAAACTTGCTTCTTTTTTAATACTTAAAGGTGCATTCCCCATGACAATGGAATGACCCGCCACCGCCAACATACTCCGATCATTTTCTGAGTCGCCAATCACCATTATCTCTTCTTGACGAATTCCTAAATAATTCCCTAAAAGCAATACCGCTTTCCCTTTGTCAGCCAAATGATTGGTCATCTCCAGGTTGGTTAGGGATGAGGATACCACATGCAAGTTTTTCATGGCCATTAGTTCACGTCGAATGAGCTCTCGATCCTCTTGTTTTGGAAAGAAAATTCCTTTCTTAATCGTATCACCCGACTTGTCTAAAAGATCCTGATAGGTAAAGGATTCATCGATGGGTATAATTTGATAACGAGGATCGATTTGATCAAAAGCACCTCTTTGGTAATAACGCTGCAGACCTGCTCCAACGTAGAGATTGAATTCATCGTAGAAATTAGGTCGATAACCATAATGAGTGATTCGGTTAATAATTTGAGTAAGTTCACCTCGACCAATACTATGTTCACTCAATTTTTCTTCCGTGACCGGATTTTTAACTAAAGCACCATTCATTGTAATGAGTGGCATTTCTCTACCCAATTGCCTCGCAAAAGACAGAGCCGATGGATACATCCGCCCCGTAGCTAAAGTCACAGCAATCCCTTGCTTTTGCGCCAAATCGATGGCTTTTTTATTCTCATCTGAGACTTGGAGCTGGCTATTTAAAAGAGTGCCATCCATGTCGATGCAAATTAATTTAACCATAGGTCCTCCTGTCAAGACTAAAACACTGGTTCAGCCTTGGTTCTTGTCTTGCTTTTCCTGTAAGTCGTTCTTATCTTTTCGTTTTTGTTCTTTCTTTTGTTCGGTACCTATTTCCCTCTGAAAACTATTCATTAATAAAACTCTAGTTTATTAATGAATAGTTTTATTTAAATTCTAGTAAAGCTTAATTGCTGCTTCTGTCTAATTTGTTTCGTCAAGTGCTCATTATCCTAACGATTAGTTCCCTCTGGAGTGATCAAGACTTAAACTTGACCGCCCAGAGTGGAATTAATCATCTTACCAAACAAACTTTCGCAGCAAGTGATAGAAACCGTTGTTATTGATTCGGTGAACCCGATAGGCTTCTTCAAGCAGATGCGTCTTTTGCTCTGAATTTAAGCTGGCTGGTCGCTTTCCATAAGTAGCTTCATAGTAATTGGCTGCGAAATCTTGAAATTCTTTTTTTAGATTCGCATCCATAACCTGTTGACTAATTTCTTCTAAGGTATTTGAGTCCTTTACATCAACCCCGGATTCTTTCAATAAACGGATAATATATTTTAGGTAGGGTTTTGCAGAGTCTTCTTCAATCAATCTATTCACACGCTTTCGTTTAAAAAGAAGAACGCCTGCCAAGGCAAGAGTCGCAACTAGAAGACTCCATACCCAGCTAGGTATTTCTAAATCAAAGTCGCCACCTTCTGTGGTAGGCTTCTCTGATGGTGCTGGTGACCCGTCAGGTAGTGTATCTTCAGGAGTAGGTTCTAAGGGTCTTGTTAGCTCTGGACGTGGTTCAAGAGGCGTGCTGGGCGTAAAACCACCATTCTCATTCCCCAAGGTTTCTTGTTCCCGAGGAGTACCGGTTGCATCCCAGATTGTCCAAAGATCTTTGCGGGGATCTGTTAGCACTTCCGTCCAGGCATGGGCATCTTGATTGCGGACCAAATAATTTCCTGAAGAATCTGTTTCATCTGAAACCTTAAACCCCTCTGCATATCGGGCTGGTATTCCTGCTATGCGAAGCATAATGGTAAGTGCCGATGCATAATATATGCAGTAGCCTTCTTGCACTTCAAAGAGGAAATAATCAACAAAATCTTGATCGGCTGGTA
>JAAZGI010000231.1 GCA_012511315.1 Clostridium sp. | reverse complement strand
TTTATTTACTTGACTATGAAAACAGTTGTTTTTCAAACGTACCGGTAACGTCTATTTGCTCTGAATTCACCATAAATACTTGAGGATCTAATTCCACAAGGTTTTTCTTTAAGTTAAGGAATTGATATTTATCAACAATGGCCATGATTACCATTTTCTTTTGACGAGAGTAAACACCGGTTGCTTCCCACATGGTAACGCCGCGTCCAACTCGATTATTAATAAAAGTAGGCACCTCATCGTTACTTGTGACGATTAAAGCAAACACTTTCACGTTCTGATAGTGAATGTGATCTAAAACGACGGAATAAACGATCGTGAAAATAATCGAATAAATTAAAATTTCAATGGGAAAACTAACGGCTACATAAATCATTACAATGGCTGATACCATCAACGCCACTTTGCCCACTGAAAAATTGCGGAACTTTAAAGATAAATAGACGCCGAGGATATCAAGACCCCCACCAGAACCACCGTGTCGTAGGGTAAAGCCTGCACCAAAGCCACAGAACAAACCGCCAATTACACATAAGGTCAAGCAATCAGTGATTAATGGCGTTTGGGCAACGGGCACCAATGCCATAGCCAAGGATTGAGCCGTAATGGTAACCACTGTTTTATAAAAGAACGATTTGTTGATTAACCGATAGGTTAAAAATAGCAAGGGCAAGTTAAGAACAAACAGAAATAGTCCCGTCATTGCCAAATTAGTATTTGCCACATTGTTAATAATTGACTGAATCATTTGGGCTATACCCGTAATGGTTCCAATATAAAGACCCATTGGAAAAATAAATAAATTAAGACCCACGGCATACATGATGCCACCTAATACGGAATAAACATATTCCATCCCCTCAGCAAAATCAAACTTACGACCTGCAACTTCCATCGATTCACCCTCCACTAATCCGTACTATATTTCTAGATCCATCCAACTACTTCGTCCTTGCGACCTAGTTAAATATGACTTTAAGCTAAACCAACTCAATCCAAGTTAAACTTTTTAAACTCAACTCCTACTTAGAAAAATAAAATACAAGTCTGAATTGACATTCCCCTTCATTTAACTATTGATTCGATTCAACTTAAACAGTCGATATATAAACTCCCTTTAGTTTTTATATCTCCACATATCATACCTAACTTTCAGCTGTTTTTGGAAACTATTTCATGTTTCTTTCTACAAAATATTTTTATTTTTCTTTCAGGTTTAAAATTTATGGATTCTCTTCTTAAAACCTCTCGAAACCTGTCTCAAAATAGAGGATTCAGCCCCTCCTAAAATCCCACATAAAATTTTGTTGGCCTTTTAATAATTTCCTATCCGTTTCTTTAATTTCATTAAATCTTTACTAGTCCCTTTCTCAAACCTTTGCGAATTATTTTCTCAAATCCTTCTTAAATTTCAGTCATAAATTTCAGCCTTAAATTTCAGCCTTAAATTTTAGCCCTAAATTCCAGCTTAAATCTATGACAAAACTTTCTAAGAGATTTTGTACTTTTAGACAAAGTTGGAAATACCATTAAAAAAAGTTGCTGCATTAAAACATACAGCAACTTTTTTCATTAGCCTAGACTCTCCTCTAATT
>JAAZGI010000230.1 GCA_012511315.1 Clostridium sp. | reverse complement strand
TGAATGTGGGTGCAAACTATTTGCGGGAACATGTTACCGATGATGTAAGAATTCACTACACCATTACCAACGGTGGGTTGGCCCCTAATATTGTTCCTGATAAAGCCAGTGTATGGTACTATGTGCGAGCCTTATCTCGAGAAGCGGTAGAAGATACTTATGCTCGTTTGTTAAAGGTTGCCAATGGAGCAGCCATGATGACAGAAACAGAAGTTGAAGTTGAATTCATGGGCGGTTGTTATAATACCATGCAAAATAAAGTATTAGTGGAATTAGTCCATGAAGCGATGGAGACAGTAGAAAGGCCACGGTGGACGGGGGAAGAGCTTGAATTTGCCGAAGGATTAAATGCTGGGCTTGGTAAAGGATCGGCAGGGCTAGATAAAGCTGATAGCTCTTTGAAGAGTACTGTAGATCCTGTTTCAACCATTGAAATGTACTCATCAACTGACGTTGGTGACGTTCAGCACATAGCCCCTGGGGTGACCTTTTTAACGGTCACTAGCAACTCGGAGGCTGCAGGTCATAGTTGGCACAATACAGCCTGTGGAGGCCACAGCATTGGTCATAAGGGCATGCTATACGGAGCGAAGGTAATGGCTCTAGCAGCTATGAAGATTTATGAAGAACCAGGGATTGCAGAAGCTGCAAAAAAAGAATTTGAGCAAACCATGGTGGGACAAGACTATGTTTGTCCTATGGAGGGAATCCAGCTTCCTGTTTAACGACAATGTTAGACAGTGCCCCCAATCAATTAAATCGTTAAATTAAAATAAAGGGCCATTCACAAAGGCCATATATGCCTTTGCGGATAGTCCTTTAAAATCGATGAAAATCCTTTTAAGCCGATTAAGAGGTCATGAAACGGATACTCAGTTACACTAAAAATAAAATAGCTACGCCGACAACACCAACTAATGCTCCAATTATTTCGTTTGCTTTGACCTGTTCTTTTAAGAAGATGATTGAAATAGGAATAATGATAACAGGACTTAGGGCCATTAAAGTTGAGGCAACTGCAGTTGATGTATACTTAACAGCGGTGAGGGAGAGGGAGACACCAACAACGGGGCCAAACAATGAGCCAATGGTTATTCCAGCCATGGCATTCTTTTGGCGAAAAGCATTAAAAAAAGCTTTCCATTTTCGGGCATAGGTAAGAATTAGTATAAAACCTATGATACCGGCCAATATCCTTACCTGAGTCGCTACAAAGGGGTTTAGGTCTCGTACACCAATTTTAGAGAAAATCAAGCCAAGGGCTTGGCCAATGGCACCGAGAAAAGCAAAGAGGATTCCTTTTCGTGAATGTTTTAGTCTCAACTTTTTATCGTTACCATCTTTGCTGGTGATTACAATAACAATCCCAAGAACGGTAACTAGCATTCCTAAAATTTGTCCACCGCCCAAGGTTTCGCCTAAAATAAAGTAACTCATAATAGCAGTTAAGGGTGGGGCTAGTGCCATAATTAAGGTGGAAACCCGTGCACCAATATCGATGAATGCTTGAAAAAGAAATAGGTCCCCCAAAACAAAACCCACTAAACCAGAGATTAGAAGGATTCCAAAAGATTCCCACGTTATGTTGATGTTTTGAAAACTCTGTGTAATGATAAAGTTAATTCCGGTGATAATGACAAAAGCTATAATGAGTCGCATTAGGTTTAAAACTAGGCTACCAACTTGTTTGCCGGCATATTCAAAAGAAATAGAAGAACCTACCCAACAGGTGGCAGTGAGAAGAGCTGCAATTTCGCCAAGATACATAATAAAACCATCCTTTAATCTGCAATATCCTTAATCCTACCATAATTCTAGGCTTAAATTATTTTTTAGAATACACTATTTCGCCTGAAGCTACAGATTCGAAAACATTCTAATAAAAAAATAAAAAACAAGTGAATCAGCGATTGTCTGAATGTCCATGCAATAAATAAACCTTCTCATGCGTTATACCAGTACAAGGAGAAAAGCCATGCTAATGTTCAATTTCATCCTCAGTGAGGATGTCCCGGAGCAGGAAAAAGCTCAAAAAATAGATATTGACGAAAACCTGTTCAGTCGGATCGGACAAAATGACATGACTGCTTTAGACGAGTTATATCATTTAACCGAACGGACCCTCTATGCCTTTTCCTTATCCCTGACCCGGGATCATGAAGAGTCCATTGAGCTAATCCAGGAAACATACCTAAAGGTCATGTCTGCAGCTCACTTATACAAACCCATGGGTAAACCGCTGGCATGGCTCTTTACCATCGCCAAAAATCTATACTATTCGAAATATCGAAAGGAAAGAAAAGTGATTCACTTGGAACCAGAAATTATTGCTAATGATCAGCGCTTTGCTTATATGACCGACGCAGATGACAAGATTGTCCTTGAAGGTGTGTTGAAACGTCTGACCGAAGAAGAACGGGAAATCGTGATGCTTCACGCCGCTGTGGGAATGAAGCACCAAGAAATTGCAGATTCCTTGGGTTTGAAATTATCTACTACCCTGTCAAAATACCGACGGGCATTACAAAAACTTAGAAAATACATGGAAGAGAAGGAGGTTTAATCATGAGTGAACGAAAAATTAAAAAGAGTCTGAAAAATGCAGTACATCAAGCTCCAATAGATATTCTTGAGAACTTAAAGTCACATCAAGCAGAGCGGATGGAAGAGCATGATGATATTACACGGCAGACTCCTAAAAAGTCTATCATGAACAAACGGTTCATTCCATTTACCGTTGCAGCGGCAGCCTTCATCGGTATTTTCTTCCATTGGCAAAGTTCTTATGTTTGGGCAGACAGTCAGGTTTACTTTGATGTAAATCCTAGCATTCGAATTACAACCAATAAAAATGACAAAGTAATTGGAATGAACGGAATCAATCAAGAAGCCAAGCAGATTATTGAAAGTATGGATTACAAAGGAAAGACAATCATCCAGGTAACAGAAGACCTAATGGATCAGTTGCTCGAGAAAAATTATTTGACTGAAACAGACAAGTATATTTTACTGTCTGTTTATAATAAAAAGACAGTAAAAGCTGAAG
>JAAZGI010000229.1 GCA_012511315.1 Clostridium sp. | reverse complement strand
CTTACTTTTAAAGATTGGGAATTCTATTGACACATGAATCGATAAAGATTAAAATGACATAGAAGCTAAACCTTTAAAACAGTCCCGAGAGGCTGAAAAGAGAAATCATCAATATAAGATTTTTGTGTCTTTATGACCTCTTTTTACCCTTGGGCAAAAAGAGGTCTTTATTATTGGCTAACTCATGGATTTAAATTTCACAGGGAGGAAATAATCATGAAGCATTTAACCACACTAAAAGAACTTGAAATTAATGAAATTACCGAGATTTTGGATCGAGCAGGAGACTTTAAAAAAGGTGAGCAAAAAACGTACGCAAATACCGTTTTTGCAAACCTTTTTTTTGAGCCATCAACAAGAACCCAAAACTCATTCATCATGGCTGAAAAGAAACTGGGGATTCAGGATATTAATTTGAATCCGAAAGTCTCAGCGATTCAAAAAGGTGAAACGCTATACGATACGGTAAAAACCTTTGAAGCACTTGGTGTCAATGGAATTGTAATCCGTGCAACGGAAGAAAAATATTATGAAGAGCTGGTAGGTAAAGTGAAAATCCCGATTATGAACGGAGGAGACGGAGCTGGAGACCATCCCACACAATCCCTGCTTGACTTGATGACCATTCGGGAAGAATTTGGTAAACTGGAGGGCTTGAGAGTCTTGATCTTAGGCGATATCCGCTTTTCAAGAGTGGCTAAGACCAACATCGAAGTCATGCGTCGCTTAGGCATGGAAGTGTTTGTTTGTGCACCAGAGCCCTTAAGAGATCCAGCCTACGACTATATTGACTGCGATAATGCCTTTGGTAAGGTGGACGTGGTCATGTTGCTTCGTGTTCAGCATGAGCGCCACGAGCACCGCATGAACATGAGCCAAGAAGAATATCTGGAAAAATGGGGTTTAAATAAAGTCCGTTACGAAGAGATGCAAGACCATGCAATTATCATGCACCCAGCTCCTTTTAATCGCGGTTGGGAAATTGATACAGACTTGGTGGAAAGTCCTAAATCAAGGATCTTCCGTCAAATGGAAAATGGTGTTCATATTCGAATGGCAGTTATCGAAAGGGCCTTAGATCGATCATGATATTATTAAAGAATGCAAAAATGATCCGCCGTGACAATGAGCTTGCCACGGTGGACCTTTTACTACGTGGAGGTAAAATTGAGCGGATTGGTTCGATTGAACCGGATGAAAATTGGGATGTCGTGGATTGCAAAGGCAGGCTTGTTACGCCAGGGTTTATTGATCCCCATGTTCATTTAAGAGAACCGGGATTCACCCATAAAGAAACCATCGAAACTGGAACGCGTGCAGCCATCAAGGGTGGCTATACAAGTATTTTTGCCATGCCCAATGTAAATCCCTGTCCGGATACGGCAGAGCGGATGAATGATATGATGGAGCGCAAAAAAGAAATCCCGATAGATGTCCATTTTTTTGCTCCTTTGACCATGGGAGAGCTTGGAGCTGAGCTAACGGATTTTAAAGCCTTAAAAGCTGCTGGAGCCATTGGAGTCTCTGATGATGGCAAAGGTCTGCAAAACAATGCCACCATGGCCCGTGCCATGGAGCTAGCGGCTCAACATGATCTCGTAATAAGTGCACATTGTGAAGATGAGAGCATTCTAAAGGCTGGTTATATCCATGCTGGACCCTATGCAGATGAACATGGTCATAGGGGTATTCAGAGGGCTTGTGAAGATATTCAGGCCGGGCGTGATATTCTACTAGCGGGAGAAAGCGGTGCTCGCTACCATATTTGTCACATGTCAAGCCATCGTACTGTAGACCTCCTTCAACTCGGACAAGGTTGGGGTTATCGCGTATCAGGGGAAGTTACACCCCACCACTTACTGTTAACTCAGGATCAGTTGGAAGAAGACGGTAATTTCAAGATGAATCCTCCCCTACGGGAAGAAATTGATCGTCAACGCTTGATAGCTGGATTGAGAGAAGGGACGATAAAGGTAATTGCCACGGATCATGCTCCTCATACAGAGCAAGAAAAAAGCCGTGGTTTAGCGGAATCACCCTTTGGAATCACAGGTCTTGAAACAGCTTTCCCGCTTTTATACACCTATCTTGTGAAACCAGGTCATCTAACCTTAGAGACAGTGGTTGAGGCCATGACAAAAGGACCAGCTGATATTTTCGGTCTTTCTTCCGGCCGCCTCGAAGAAGGAGCCCCAGCTGATATAACCTTAATTGATTTAGAAAAACAAGAAGTTATTGATGCATCCAAACATGAGAGTTTGGGGCGAAATACACCCTTTGACGGTTGGAGGGTAGACGGTATGATTCATACCGTGATTAAAGGTGGACAATTGATTTTGAAAGATGGAATTTTTGTCGGTTAAATATAGAGTTATTTAAATCCTAGAGCAGGATAGATGGGGAGGACCAAGTGGACGAGATTAAAAATATAAAATGGATGCTTCCGGTGCTAGAACATAAGGAAATCGCTGAAGAAACATACCGTTTAACACTAGATTCTAGCTCGATCAAGGGCGAGATATTACCAGGAACTTTTTTTAATCTGACCGTACCTGACCGTCGTTTTATGTTAAAGCGACCAATTTCAGTGTTTGCAGTAGATTTAGAAAAAGGCCATTTATCTTTTATTTATAAAATAATGGGGCAAGGTACTAAGTCATTAACGACGGTAAAGGTGGGAGAGGCAATTTGTGTGCTGGGTCCTTTAGGGTCAGGATTCCCCATCCAGGATGAGTCAGAAGTAGTTCTTTTAATTGGGGGCGGAGTGGGAGTGCCACCTCTTTATGAATTAGCTTGTCGTTTAAAGGCACAAGGCAAACAAGTTATTTCTGTGCTGGGTTTTAGAGATAGGGCCTCCGTATTTTGTGAAAACGAATTTAAAAAGTTAGGTCGAACAATTATTTGTACGGATAATGGATCCTATGGATTTTCTGGCCTAGTAACTCAGGCGAGCGAAGCTGAGCAAATTGAATTTGATACACTCTACGCCTGTGGTCCACGACCCATGTTAAAAGCTGTAGATTTAAAGTGGCGCAATAAGAAAAAAGGGTATCTTTCCTTTGAAGAGCGGATGGCTTGTGGAATTGGTGCTTGTTATGGTTGTATGACACCCACCAAAGATGGACTAAAGCGGGTCTGTAAAGATGGTCCAGTCTTCCGTTTGGGGGAGGCGCTTTATGATTGATTTACGAGTGAAGTTACCTGGGTTAGATTTAAAAAACCCCATCATGCCAGCTTCAGGCTGTTTTGGCTTTGGCCGAGAGTATGCTGAACTATATGATTTAAGTATTCTAGGCTCAGCGATGATTAAAGCGGTGACTCGTGAACCGAGAGAAGGCAACCCAATGCCACGAGTAGCTGAAACACCACAGGGCATGGTCAATGCCATCGGTTTGATGAACCCAGGCATTGACCATGTTGAAGATGAATTGAAGTGGTTAGCCGGTTACGACCTACCAATTATTAGTAATGTGGCAGGATATACGGAGGACGATTATCTCTATGTGGCTTCGCGGATACAAGAAGCACCGAATGTCGGGGCTCTTGAAATTAATATTTCCTGTCCCAACGTCAAGCGCGGAGGAATGGCCTTTGGCCAAGACCCAGAAGTGGCAAGGCGTTTAACGGAGAGAATTAAACAGGTTACAGATAAACCAATCTATATGAAGCTATCACCCAATGTAGCTGATATTAAAACCATGGCAAGAGCAGTTGAAGAAGGCGGAGCGGATGGTATTACCATGATCAATACTCTGACTGCCATGCGAATCGATTTAAAAACGGGTCGTCCCCTATTGGCCAATGGAACAGGTGGCTTGTCAGGGCCTGCCATTCGACCGGTGGCCATTCGCATGATTCATGAAGTGTATCAAACAGTGAAAATACCCATTATTGGCATGGGGGGCATTGCATCAGCGGAAGATGTCTTAGAGTTTCTTTATGCCGGTGCCAGCGCTGTAGCGATAGGAACTCAAAACTTGGTGGATCCATATATTTGTCCTCAGATTATTGCAGAGCTACCTCATATCCTGAAACAATATGGCTTTCAGTCAGTTAAAGAAGCGGGGGGCTATAGCCATCGTCTATAGCAAAAACCGTATCTGAGGGGAGATGAAACTCCTCCCAGATACGGTTTATTCTTTCTTAATTTCTTTCAGACTAGACTACTTCTTTTCATTGCTTTTTTGCTTGTTTAAAGAATTAACTATTGCGATTT
>JAAZGI010000228.1 GCA_012511315.1 Clostridium sp. | reverse complement strand
TGGATGAACCGCATTTAGATTTACTTCCTCAGGAAGATTTTATAGAAGCCATTTCAACAGGTGACCAAGAACTCTTCCAAGATGCTCAATATAAGCGCTCTGCAAAGTGTTTAGAGCGTATGGATCAAGTCGTGAAAAACCTTGAAACCAGCCTTTACAAGGCCAGGGATCTAGAGTTTTTGGGCCAAACAATTATGAGCAAACAAGAAATGGAACAGTCCATGACCAAGGACTTTGCTTACATGCCCTTGATGCCAAGAGCCATGCGGATTAAGCGTGTGATTATAAATCGACTGCGAAATGCGCGAAATGAAAAACTCTATGACATCAATAAAAAGTATCAAGACCTTGAAAATAGGATTAGTGCTGGGGAAG
This sequence comes from Clostridium sp., assembly GCA_012511315.1. Lineage (GTDB taxonomy): Bacteria > Bacillota > Clostridia > Clostridiales > Clostridiaceae > JG1575. The sequence continues at coordinate 1,579 of JAAZGI010000228.1, read as the reverse complement.
TCTTGAATGAAGATACGAGCATTTCAAGGTGGGAAGAAATTCGTAATTTGGTTCGCCAAGTCATGGAATTTAGAGAGCAAATTACCTATTTAGGTAAAGGAAACATCCGACGTCTTTATATGGCACAAAACACCATGCGAATCTTAACTCATGAGGATTTGGTCCCCATGTTGTACTTAAAAAACCGATTGGAAGGAATTAAGTTGGGCTTTGAAGTTCGCTATCTAGTAATTGACGAAGCACAAGACTTGTCCCTTAACCATTTCAAAGTATTAAAAGATATCACAAAATGCCATAATGCGACGATAGTCGGCGACTTGAATCAGCGCCTCATTCAGTGGGATGAAGCGGGTTTCCTTCAATTAGAAGAAATCTATAACGATGTGACCACCTTCCAACTAAATAAAAGTTACCGTTCAACGGATGAAATTGTGAAGTATGCTGATGGATTCTTAAAAGGAACTAGCGCTGAATCCTTACGAAGTGGTGATCCAGTAGAAGTGGAAGAAACAAAAAACTTAAAGACAGCTGCAGTTTTAATTAAAGAGCGGTATGAGCAGATGAAGAAGGATGGAGTGGAATCCATTGCTATTATTACAAGAAACTTAGATACCGCTCAAGACTTGAACAACTTATTAAAGGATGAGATTTATTATAAATTCATTCGAACTCAGGACGGAATCTATTCAACCAACACATTACTTTTATCCGCTTTCTTAGCAAAGGGCTTGGAGTTTGATGGCGTAATTATGGTAGATACCCACAGAGATCGAGAAAAGCCGGACTTAGTGAAGTACATAATGAGTACTCGGGCGCTCCATCGCCTCCATGTAATTGAAACCACAGCCTAAGAAGATTTTTAGCTACGGTTCAATTATAAAATTATAAAATCGATCATTTTTACGTGACAAGAAATGAAAGCATATACCTGATTTTGTAGCTAGTTTAAGCTTTAAACCTCTTGAGCCATTGATTGACAATGGTTCAAGAGGTTTTCTTGTTTAAAGGAATCCCAACATAAAAATCGTTAAATTCTGGTAGACACTGATTTTTGGATTCTTATTTTGTCTGCTAGTTTTGGCAAGTCTAATGACCATAGAGGAATGGATATAAGCTAGAGTCGTTAAAATTTTTGTTTTAGCGATATTGCTGTAGGTCCATGGTAAAATCAAGCTATGAGTTTATTTAAGCAGGCTGAAGAATCCGATTCAGATTTAAAGGGGGAAGAAATATATGAGATATGAAGGAGCGCTCTATAGGCCACCAAGTGAGGCGTATAGTTTAATAGTCCAAGTAACTATTGGATGTTCTCATAATAAGTGTACATTTTGTTCCATGTATAAAGATGATAAGTTTAGAATAAGAAGTTTAGAAGAGATTATTGCTGATTTTAAGTCGGAAAGAAAAAGGTATCATCATGTCAAACGAGTGTTTTTAGCAGATGGAGATGCTTTGATTATTAAAATGGATAAACTGGTAAAAATACTAGAAGCTATAAAAGAGATTTTTCCAGAGTGTGAGAGAGTTGGAGTATATGGTTCACCTAGATCCGTTTTATTAAAATCGAAAGAAGAGTTAT
>JAAZGI010000227.1 GCA_012511315.1 Clostridium sp. | reverse complement strand
TTTGTTCTATTGCAATCAATTTTATTATTTATCTTACTTGGGAAATTTAAATCTTACTTGGGAAATTTAAAACTCTAACTTTTTATATCCAGCAATGATATTTATCCTTTTTTGAAAGACGGAGTTTATTTTAATCAATCATAAACTCAAATTTCGCCGCTTTACTAAAAGGCCCTTGCTTTGTTGGCTCATGTAAATGAGATACTAGTCGATACGAACCTTTGGTTAAATCTGGATAGTAATCTTTAAGATAACTCGTAAATGCAAATGTACTCCCGGCTTTTAATTCATAGGCTTCCATTGTCCAGGCTACATTGTCTTTGGTTTCGTGGTTATACCAATCCGAACCAAGCTTGATTTCTAGTCTGATATCTCCACCCACCATCCAATCTTTTTGCGTATTATTTTGAAGCTCCAGCTTTAATTCATCCGAACTTCTTGAAATTTGATCGGGTTCTAACAGTACAAGCTGAACATTTTCGTCGAAATAGGAAGGATTTAATTCACTTGGAGTTAAATCTGAGTTAACAGAGTTTTGACAGGAGAATAACATAGGTGAAATACTAAAAATTAAGATTAAACGAAACACACTCTTTAATACTCTATTCATGATAAACGTCCATTCATTAAAGTAAGTATATTAGTGTTAATTCTGTCATTTATAATATAGGAATTAACGCCAGCTTGAACGTCCACCATTGGGGTATATTCTAGATTTTTGTATCGGATTTGTATAATCGGATGAGTGGTCTGCTTAACTGAACCGTTTAAAATCATTGTATCCAATAACTCTTTTGCTTGTTGAAACATTTGTTCAGAGTTAACTTCTACAAATACTTGGTTGTTACGTTCGTCAACCCCAACCCCGATAACACCGGGTTCTTTTAATAACATTTCGTCTTCAATCTGCTTGTGGACTTTTTCTAATTCTTTTATAGAATAGGGTGCTTTTTTTATTATTAAATTGTCAATTGGGAAAAAGGGTTCAATTTCATCTTGTACAGAATCTGGAGAAGTATTGACCAGAATTGTAAATGTGAATCCATCAATATAGGCACCTGCAAGATAATCAGGCTCACCGTTATTGTTCTGGATAAATTTTTCATACCCTCTATTTACTAGTTCTGAAAAGGCAATCTCTTCTTCGAGTGTAGATTTTGTGCCAAAAGAGGAAGTGCTTTTCTCAGCTATCAAAGATGCATAACTTACATTATGGTGAGTGGATGTAAGCAGTGTTAAAAGAACGAAGCAAACAAATAGAATTAAATTCATTTTTATTCTTTTTTGAGATTTTCTTTCATGATCGGGTCCTCCTTAAAATTGAAAAGTTTTGAAATGTGTTGAGCCTGTATGCTTTCCCATATTATATTTAAAAGACGTTAATTCCTTGCGACCATCGAATCGGTACTGCGCTAACACAACAAAAGTTTGTGTGAACATCTATTACTCCAGTGGCAAACTGGCTCCAGGGTAAAGCTATACGATCACGTCACTTGAGTCGAGCCGTGCAGCTGTTTTAAAAGTTTCCAATAAAGCAAGTTGAAAAACAATTTTAAAATTAGTAAAAGATTCTTTAGAGATAGAGCGTGTTAGAGTTACAAGGTTTACTTTAAGTATTATTGTTAATCCATATATGCCGTATAGTTTATAATAAGTCAAATTAATTTATAACATGATAGTAATCCTTTACAATCGCATTTGCAACATGTTAAATAAAATCTAGGTGATTAGCTTTCATTTAACATGTTGCAAAAATAGAAAATCATGGAGGAATTCGAGTGAAAATGAATTTCCGCTCCGATTAAACCTCAAAAGTTGAAATGAGATAATTCGGTGAATAATTTGGGGCAAAGTTTAAACTGCAACCAATCTATAATTTTGGATAAAAAAGGAGTCGCTCCTCATCTAAATACCTAGATTTGCAACAACTCCTTCATTTTTAAAATTCTTTTACTTTTCTTTAAAATATTATGCTTTTCCGATTTCAGTCTTTTATTCTTAGCTTTTAATACCCTGGTTCATTTCTCATCTTTTTAGATTTGTACTTGGACTTTTCTTTTCAATTTTATCTTTTGAAGAAGACCAGTCATTTGAACTTTAAAGCCTTAGACATTCTGGAAGTATTGATAAAGCATTACTTTTTTTCTTAAAACAGCGAGAAAAAAGTTAAGGATTCAAGCATTTGCTAGATCTTTATTTAGCGACGATGTTGACGATTCTCCCTTTAATAATAATAACTTTGAGAATGTTTTTCCCGTCGATAAACTTTTGAACGTTTTCGTTAGCCATGGCTTTTTCTTGTATGGTAGCTTCTTCGTCTGAGATATTAACTATGATGGTAGCGCGAACTTTGCCGTTAACTTGAACTGCAATTTCTTTTTCTTCATCGATGGTTTTGGTTTCATCATAAGTGGGCCACTTGGACAAGGCTAATTCTTCACCTAAGCTGAGTTTTTGATTTAATTCTTCTGTCATATGAGGACAGAATGGATTGAGCAAGTGAAGTAAGGTACGATAGTCTTGTTTCGTAATGGTTTTTACATCATCAATTTCATTCATTAGAATCATTAGGCTGGAGATGGCCGTATTAAACTTCATCTCTTCAATATCAAAGCTTACCTTTTTAATGGTTTTATGGAAGGGTTTCTCTAATTCTTTCGAGTAGTCATTTCCTTCAACCACCTTATCTGCCGTGCGGATGATCCGATCTAAGAAACGGCGAGCGCCGGCAACACCATTTTCGTTCCAAGAGACTTCTCTTTCGTAATCACCCATAAACATAATGTAGCAGCGCAAGGTATCGGCCCCATATTGCTTAATGATATCGTCAGGGTTAATCACATTACCCTTTGATTTGGACATTTTATCCCCGTCAGTGCCTAATACCATGCCGTGAGCTACACGTACATTGAAGGGCTCTTTATTGGGCACTAGGCCCTCATTGTAAAGGAATTGATTCCAGAAACGAGCGTAGAGCAGGTGGCGAGTAGCATGTTCCATTCCACCGTTATACCAATCCACTTTGCCCCAATAGTTTAAAGCGTCCTTTGAAGCAAACTCTTTGCTATTGTGAGGATCCATATATCGGAGGAAGTACCAAGAAGATCCTGCCCAGTTTGGCATGGTATCCGTTTCGCGGCGAGCCGGGCCCTGGCATTTGGGACAACTAGTATTAACCCAGGAACCAATATTAGCCAAGGGGCTTTCGCCGTCAGCGGTGGGTTCATATTCTACCACTTCAGGAAGTTCAACTGGAAGCTGGTCATAGGGAACCGCTTGCCAGCCACAGGAATCACAATGAACCAGTGGAATAGGCTCTCCCCAGAAGCGCTGGCGGGAAAACACCCAATCTTGGAGCTTATAATTGGTCTTACGCTGACCCAAGTTATGGTCTTCTATATATATTAACATTTTCGAAATGGCTTCTTTCCGATCCTTAATGCCATCGATTAAGGGGGAGTTAACGCTCTGACCTTCGCCATTGTAGGCTTCCTTTTCCATGTCGCCGCCGGAGATGACTTCAATGACTGGAACGCCGAATTTCCGGGCAAACTCCCAATCTCTTTGGTCATGACCAGGGACTGCCATAATGGCTCCGGTACCGTAGCCCATCATGACATAGTCAGAGATAAAGATGGGGAGGTCTTCGCCGCTCACTGGATTTTTAGCGCTAAGACCTTGAATCTTAACACCGGTTTTATCTTTATTGAGTTGAGTCCGCTCAAACTCAGACTTATGAGTCGCTGCATGTTGATAAGCCTTAATTTCATCGATATTATGAATTTGATCCTGATAGTTTTCAATCAAGGGATGCTCAGGGGCAATTACCATAAAAGTTACGCCGTAGATGGTATCTGGTCGGGTGGTAAAAACCCTTAATTTTTCGTTGATATTATTAATTTGAAAGTCGATTTCTGCACCAACGGATTTACCAATCCAATTGGTTTGAGCTTGCTTAATTCGTTCTTGGAAATTTGTTTCTTCTAAACCTTCCAGAAGATCTTCAGCATAGTCTTGCATCCGCAACATCCACTGTGCTTTGGATTTTTGGGTTACAGCGGTTCCACACCGTTCGCAAACACCACCCGAAGAATCTTCATTGGATAGTCCAGTTTTACAAGAAGGGCACCAGTTAATATTCTTTTCGGCCTTATAAGCCATATCTTTTTCAAAGAATTTTAAAAACTGCCACTGGGTCCACTTATAATATTCTGGATCCGTGGTTGAAATCTCTCGGTCCCAGTCAAAGGAAGTTCCCATTGCTTGGACTTGTCCTTTAAACACCTTAATGTTTTCTTCCACCGCTTGTTTGGGGTGGATTTTATTTTTGATGGCATACTGCTCAGCTGGAGCGCCAAAAGCATCCCATCCAATGGGGAATAGAACGTTGTAGCCCATCATTCGTTTTTTACGCGCCATGGCGTCTAAGGCAACGTAGCTCCGACAGTGACCGACGTGAAGGCCTGCCCCTGAAGGGTAGGGGAATTCAATCAGATAGTAGTATTTTTCTTTGTCAGATTGTTCCGTTGCGCTGAAGGTTTTGTGGTCTAGCCAATGTTGCTGCCACTTTTTTTCTGTATCGTGAATATTAAACATATGCTCTCCTCCTGGATGTTTATTGATAAAGGTTGTTAAAATAAAAAAGCTCCGTCTCAAGGTTAGAGACGAAGTTATACGCGGTACCACTCTAGTTAAACAAAAAAATGTTTCACTCATAACCCGTAACGTGGGTGGCGGATCTCCCTTGCCTGAGATCATCTCCATTGGCGAGTTCAAGAAATTTAGCTACTCTGTCCCACCGACTCAGAGCTCTCTGAAAAGCCTACTTACTCTACTACTCCAACTTCCTAGATATTTACAGATTATCCAACAGACTGGATAACCAAATTTATAAATAAAAATCAGTTTAAAATAAAACCTTAAACTTACAGTTAATTATAACTAGAACGGAGTCAATTCGTCAATGCCAACAATTATTTAATAAAAATGCAAAAAAAGAGCGCAAAGAATTGGCAAAAGAATTACCACTCTCACATCAATATAATCGTTTATATTGAAGCGAAAGTAAGACAATCTTAAGTTGAATCAACCATTTGCCTAAAGTAAGAAGCAGGTCTTTTTATTAAATTTTGAGGGGAAGTTGTAGGGGAAAAGAATTCTTTAAAACTAATGCTTTATCCAATGTTTGTGTAATCCTTAAAAAACTATATAGCAATTGCTGCAGTTAATAAAACAATTAGATTCAATCTGTGCAAACACTCCAACTTTCAGAAATAAATATTTTCAGAAGAACTTGAGCGGAACAAAAACCATTGTTTTTAAAAGGGATATGACATTGAAAC
>JAAZGI010000226.1 GCA_012511315.1 Clostridium sp. | reverse complement strand
TACCTGAGACTAAAAGTCGGCAGTCTATCTCTTTTAAAGGGATATGGATAAAAAGAATTTTAAATTGGTCTTCCAATGAAAGAACGCTAAGGAAATTCTCCTCCAAATATGACAAGAATCAACAGATTAGAGTTGTATTAGAGGCCTGGGTATGTACATTCTGTAAACGGTTATTATTTTAATAATGTTTATATTGCACACAATTAAATGGCGTAATTGGCATGCCCATTGGAGTTTGATATATTTTATCAATCTTTTTGTAGGGAGAAAAATAGACTGCTTTCGTTAAGAAACTGTTTACTAAAAATGAGGGTTAATTTAGTTGATTTATCACTCTGTATACGGTATTATATAGTTAATCCAAAGAAAACACACTCTAGTAATAACAAACTGTTATCAGAGTTCCACCTATTCCATGATATCGATGTTAACGGGGTAGGAAACACGTAATTGGAAAGAGATCCCAGACAAAGTTTCGGATTAGACAAAACCATAGTTAAGGATCAATCAAACGAAAGTTTACGGTTATTCCAAAGCAAAAGTTAAGTATAAACCAAAGCTAAGTTAAGGAAGAAAGTCCAAATAAAGTGAAGTAAGATTTAGAGACTAAAGTTAATAAACGAAGTGAAAACAGAATTTAGTAATGGAAGTTAAAGATGATTACCAAAACTTTGTTGAAGATGAAATCCAATCAAGTGGTAAAAATGAATTCAAAAGATAAAATTTGTTAGACGGAGAGTGGTTCGTTGGAAATGTTACCCATATAAATTAATTACACGAATATTCTTTTTAGAGATTCACGATAATTAATGGCTGGAGTAACAAATTCAAATGAGCGAGGTGGGAGCCTATGCAAGAAGAACTGAAGGCGACTCCGCCAACACATTCAGCATAAAGATCAAACCGACTTGTACTTAGGTTGTAGAACAATCATAGATTGTTTCTTATATAGCCGGCAGTCACGAATCCAATGATTCATGATCTTTGTATACTATACATAATGCTGGTGTAAATGGAGTTCCTCAGAACAAAAAAACTTAATGGGGCCAACTACAAATCTATAAGAGATTTTGGTCCATGCTACAATGCGCAAGGCATAAGCATTAAAATGTACAGATCCTAAAGGGATTGTAACATCAACTTGTACAAACCTATAAGAGGTTATAACAAACCTTGGCCCTTCATTAAGTTTAACAACTAAGCAAAGTTTATAGTTCTCAAGAAATTACTTGGACCATTAATAGAGCCAGCCGCAGATCCAGAAGGGATTCACGGTTCATGCTACAAAGCGAACGGCATACAAGCATTAAAATGTACAAATCCGGTAAGGGATTACAACATAATCTGTACAAGCCTGGAAGAGGTTATAACAGAATTGGCAATCTATTAATAAAAGAATTTAAGTGCTATTTGAGAGTTTAAAAAGAATACTGATAGGGGCCAACCGCAAATCCAAAAGGGATTCACGGTTTAAGCTACAATGCGATAGGCATACAAGCGATTTAATGTACAAATCCGGAAGGGATTATAACATTTACCTGTACAAACCTGATAGAGGTTATAACAGTTAGGCCACCAATGAAGTTTAATTAAAACAAAGCGAAGTTGAAAACCATAATAACTTAATAAAGCCAACCGCAGATCCAGGAGGGATTCACGGTTTAAGCTACAATGCGATAGGCATACAAGCGATTTAATGTACAAATCCGGAAGGGATTATAACATTTACCTGTACAAACCTGATAGGGGTTATAACAAACAAAGGCTAATTATTAAGTGAAGGAACAACCAAATAATGTTTTTTAGGGAAAGATTAGACAGCAGATGATTATCTGCTGTTTTCCTTTTTTTGTGAAATAAATTAATAGCTAAGGTGAAAGCGTTAATTGGTTTATGGCGAAACTCAATTAGTTTTTTTGAATAGTGCAAAGGAATTGAAAATGAGTTACTATTATACAGAATGAAGTGAAACAAAGGAGGCAATTATGAAAGCATTATTAGTAGTTGATTATTCTTATGATTTTATTGCGCCGGACGGACGCTTAACTTGTGGTGAACCCGGCCAAGCTATTGAAGACTCGCTCAATGATTTGATTCTTAAATTTAATGAACGCGGTGATCTGATTGTTTTTGTCATGGATTACCACGAAGAAAACGATCCTCACCATCCCGAAAGTCGTCTATTTCCACCACATAATATAGTGGGATCAAAAGGACGAGAATTATATGGAAAAATAAAAGACACCTATGAAAGCATCAAAGATCAGAAGTGTGTTTATTGGCTTGATAAAGTTCGCTATTCATCCTTTTATGGGACACCATTGGATGCCTTGCTACGCAGCCATGGAGTTGATACCGTTGTAATCACAGGGGTGTGTACAGATATTTGTGTTCTTCACACGGCGGTGGATGCTTATAATCTGAGTTATAAGATCGAGATTCCTAAATCTTGTGTTGGATCTTTTAATGAAGAAGCTCATGAAGTTACCTTGAATCACTTTAAAAATTCCTTGGGTGCAGAGATTACAGAATAAATTCCTTAAAAACCTCACGAGGACATAGCCTAGGAGATCATTCAAATGAATAGGGCTTCTGCCAGTCGAATAGGGCTTCTGCCAGTTGAATAGGGCTTCTGCCAGCTCGGAGGACAAACATAAAAAAGAGGAGGGCTTAAAAATGAATCAAAATAAACAAAGAAAACAATTAGGCTTGCTCCTTGGCCTCTTGCTTTTGCTGTCCGCCCTTTTAGGCTATGGCACTAGAACTCGCTATCCAAGTTTTTTTAAAGAGCAGTTCAACTCAAAGTTAATCACAACCTCAACCGCAACCCAAACAATACCCATTCAGGTCGATTGGGGCAAGTTCGAAGAGATTAAAGGATTGGTTGATAACCTTTATAACGGTCCCATTATTGAAAGCAAGTTACTTGAAGGGGCTTTAAAAGGGATGGTTAACTCTCTAGAAGGGGGTGGCCAATTCTTTAATGCAAGGGAATTTCATGAAATTCAGAATCGTTCGGAGAAATCTCGGGGGACTGGAATTCATTTAGGGGTTCAAGACGGGCTTCTAGTTGTTTTACGGACTGATGACAATAGTCAGGGCTTTAAGTCAGGAATTCTTCCAGGTGATTTAATTTTAAAAATAAATGACCGAATATATAGTGGTGATGAGATAGAAACAGCTCAAAATCTTATGTTAAGCGATAATCGAACATCTGTGAAGCTTCATGTTTTGCGGGGAAGTGAACAGAGGGAAGTTAAAGTGCGTCTACGCTTGTTAACACCTCAACCCATTCGGGGAATGATGTATCAAGACGCAGCCATTGTAGCAATTCCAAACTTTAACGATGGCATTGTCGAGGAGTTTGATCGAATTCTAAACAATCTGACGGAAGCTGGGGCTAAGTCCTTAATTTTGGACTTGCGTGATCTTCCTTCTGGGAACATTACGGAGGCGGTTCAAATTGCGGCTCGCTTTATCCCGAAAGGGGAACCGGTTATGGCGATTCGCGATACCAAGGGGAAGCAACGTTTGTTTGTGTCTGATAGTGGTACTTTTTCTGACTTGCCCCTCGTTGTACTCATAAATGAGCGTACGGAAGGAACAGCTGAATTTGTGGCTGGGGCTCTTCAAAAGCTTGCCAAGGCAAAGCTGATTGGACAAAAGACCATGGGTGAGGCGAGAGTCCACTCCTACATTGCTCTGCCTGAAGGGGAGGGAATTAAGCTGGTGACAGGTTACTTTCTATTGCCCAATGACGGTGAAATCCATGGTCAGGGAATCGAACCCTCTGTTTTAATTCCTAGTAATTTAAGACATGCTAGAAACCTTGTTCAGATGAATGATTTGCAGATGAAAAAAGCCATTAAAAAAGCAGTTGAATTAATGAAAAAATAGGCAGAGCTCCCTTCAATTCAAGGTTGAGCTCTGCTTTTAGCATTTCGTTATACCTTAAACGCTATTTTAAATTAAGGATTTTGTACTTAGCTGCTTTACAGTTTTAAAGTTTTAGGGTGATATGGATTTAGAGGGATATGCTTTTAAGACTTGAAGGGTTTAATCAATAGTTTTATCTAAATTGCCAGAGGATCATATTAAAGAGGACCAAACTAAGCAAAGAGATCAAAACTGAGGTTAAGAGATCAAAACTGAGGTAAGGAGATCAAAACTAAAGTAAGGAGGTCGAAACTAAAGTAAGGTGGTATAATTAAATTATGAGCAAAGTAAAACAGAATATAAATAATGAATTGAGTTGTCATCACTGCGGGGACGATGATGTTTGTGTAAGCTCCGTTCCTGCATTT
>JAAZGI010000004.1 GCA_012511315.1 Clostridium sp. | reverse complement strand
ACCTTGTGTTTTACCTTGATCACTGCTGCAACCACCTACAATCACCATGAGTGTGAGAACGAGACTTAATAAAATCGGATAATTTCTTTTTCGCATTGAACTTCCTCCTAATCAATTTAATTTTCTTGCTAAATATAGAATAACAAGCATGTATTATGAGTTCATTCAGACAATGTAAAGATTACGTAAGGACAACTTGTTTACTATATTAGTCTTATAACTCAACCCTCATCTACGTCATTATATTTTACCAATTCGATTATTTCGAATTTACTACTCGGTATTCCTTTACTTCTACTCCAAAAAAATAAATCCCTGGCCTATCTAGGACAAAGACTTCTTTTTTTAATTATATTTCCTAAAACTTCTGTTGATTCAGGTATACTACAATGTTTTTATGGAGGCCAATATATTAGGCGGTGCCTGTAGTAAATACGGTTCCACTATTTAATTTTTTTGAGAAATGGCTCACTTAAAATAAGATCTTAGATGTTCACCTAGATTTGCTCTTAGCATACGTATTGCTAGTTTTTTATCCGTGTTATTTTTATCAACAAAACCCCGAGCCTTAGCCCGAGGTTTTGTTTTATTCATTCAATTATTTTCGATTTGCTGCATTTTTACCAGCAATCCGACCAAAAACAACGGTATCATCTACTGCGTTACCGCCGACGCGATTTCCCCCATGTATTCCGCCAGTTACTTCACCAGCTGCGAATAAACCTGGGATTATTGAGCCAGATTGATCGAAGACTTGAGCATTCTCATCGATTTTTACTCCTCCCATAGTGTGATGGGCGGAGGGTACTCGTTTTGCAGCGAAGAATGGTCCTTCCTCAATGGCGACCTCTAATAATCTTCTGCCTGTAAGTTCATCTACACCGGAAGTTACTGCTTCATTATAGAGTTTAACTGATTTTTTTAGGTTTTCCGCAGGGATTTCAATAAGCTCTGCTAGTTCATCTAAGGTGTCAGCTCTGTAAAGATATTTTCCTTTAATATAGTTTTCGACTACATCGCTTTTAGGATCAATATTCTTTGAATCATGAATCATCCAATAGAATGCACCTTCTTGTTTTAGGATTGCATTGCAAATTACATCTCGCCGCTCATCTTCAGCAATAAAGCGATTTCCTTCTGCATTTACAAAGATGACTTCTTCTGCGCTTCTTCCTTTATAAGGAATGACTCCTGTCGTTGAGCCAGTAAATGGATTTCCTAAATGAAGTAGTTGGATGTGTTCCATATCTACAAACTGAGCACCAATTTTTTCACTCATTACTATGCCATCACCTGTAATAGCGTTGAGATTAGTAGTTAAGACGCTCTCTCCAAGATTCTCCCATTTCTCGCCTTCTGCATATTTTTGACGAAGCTCAACATTTCCGGCAAAGCCTCCAGTGGAAAGAACAACTCCATTATCGGCTGATAACAAGATTGTATTTCCGTCTTTATCAATGGCTTTGACTCCAACAACACTGTTTCCATCCATGATAAATTCTTCAGCCTCTGTTAGCATCATAATTTCTACTTGATCACCGAAAGATTCGAGCTTTTCTACATAAGCGTCGATGAATCCTGATCCATTGGGTTTAACCGCACCATGGGTCCGGCGGTATAAAGACCCGGCTCCTTGTGT
>JAAZGI010000225.1 GCA_012511315.1 Clostridium sp. | reverse complement strand
GAAGTGTTATAATAGGTAAGATGATTTAGAGAAAATAGAAGTTTTTTGTAAAAGGAGAGCAAGCAAGTGGCTTATCAAAACAAAGCAATGGTACTAGGTACCAATTATTATATCGGGTTATCTTTGGTGCGGGGTCTTGGCAAGATGGGGGTACCTGTTGTAGCTGTCAATTATAGCAAAGACAATGAGTACGGCCAGTCCAAATATGTGACCGAAGAACTAATGGTACCTCACTATAAAACCCATCCTAAAGAATTATGTAAGGCTCTGATTGAGTATGCTAAAAAGCAGGACGAGAAGCCGGTTTTGTTTCAAACCGCTGACGCGTATGCTCAGTTTGTAGATGACTTTCATGATGAACTAAAACCCTATTTTTTATTCCCCAGTGATCAAAAGGGTTTGGTCTCCGATTTAGTTGATAAATACACCATGGTGGAATACACCGATAAATATGGGGTGAAAACGCCGGAGATGATAGCAGCTGATGTGGAGGACCTGACCAATCGAGTTGAACAAGAAATTGGCTACCCTTGCATCATTAAACCTAAGGATTCAGCAACCTTTATTCGCCTCTACCGCAATAAAGTATTCTTTATTAATAACGAAAAAGAGCTCTTAGAAAAGGTGGCTCGTTGTAAAAAAGATGATGTTGAAGTTTTTGTTCAACGGATTATTCCAGGGCCTGAGACAAATTGTTATTGCTGGGAAGGTTATTTGAACCAAGAATCGAAATGTACGCACTATACCACAGTGCAAAAGATGCGTCAGTGGCCCAATAATTTTGGTGCTGCCACTTATGCCAAACAAAAATGGATCCCAGAGTGTCATGAAATCTGTGCTCCATTCTTTGAACAAGTGGGCTACAAAGGATTTGTCGAAGTGGATCTAAAAAAAGATGAAAACACGGGAGACATCTATGTGATTGAAGCCAATTGCCGCTATATCGGCTTTACGGAGCTTTTAATTGCCATCGGTTTTAACACACCTTTTATAACCTATCGAGAAATGATCGGCGATCCACTGCCACCAAAAGCTTGGGATTATGATACTGGCTACAGCTGGATTCATGCCCTGGAAGATAAATTTGCTAGAGATATGTATGCAAAAACTGGCCAGATGACAAGAGAAGAGATGAGGCAAGACACACAAGAGGCAGGGATAAAAGTAACACCAATTTGGTCCAAGCAAGATCCTAAACCAGCTATTACGTATACCTTATATTCTGGAAAAAAGGTTTTGCGCCGGATTAAAAAAATATTTACGGGAAAGAAAACGAGCTAAAAGGTTAGTTAAAAGTGGGATTGAAGCGATCGCTAATAGGTGCTTTAAATAACGATATTGGTAAACTGTATTGTTAAAAGCGAACAAAGAGTCCAAGGAGAATATTTTTGATAAAACAAGAAGCGAAAAAGGTCTTGTGCGTTGGTGAATTAGTCATTGATTTCATATGCACAGACATCAATGTAGATTTAGTACGTGGAGAAAATTACGTAAAAAAAGCTGGTGGTGCGCCAGCTAATGTTGCCGTAACTCTGTCTAATTTAGGGGTTGAGTCATATTTTGCAGGCAAGGTTGGGGCGGATGCCTTTGGTGATTTTCTAGAACTTACTTTAAAAGAGAAGAACGTGGATACGAAAATGTTAGCTCGTGACCTCGAAAACCCAACAACTTTAGCTTTTGTTTCACTTGATAGTTCAGGGGAAAGAGATTTTATGTTTAATCGGGGAGCCGATGCCAACCATCGCAGGGAAGACTTAGACATGGAGCTGGCCCAAGGGTGTAGTATTTTTCACTTTGGTTCAGCGACAGCTCTTTTAGGAGGCGATAGTAGAAAGACTTACTTAGAGCTCTTGACTTGGTCAAAAGAAAACAATCGATTTGTTTCCTTTGACCCCAACTATCGGCCAGATCTTTGGAAGGGCCGCGAGCGGGGGTTTGTCCAGGAAGTATTACCACTTCTATCTGACGTTGATTTTCTAAAGGTCAGTGAAGAAGAGCTCCAGCTAATATCAGGCCGCTTAGACCTTCAAGCTGGCGTAAACTTTTTGCATCAGCAAGGAACCAAGATTGTAGCGGTAACCTTAGGTGAAAAAGGGACCTTTATTTCCAATGGTACTGAAAGTCAATTGGTTGAAAGTATAGAGATTCAAGCTATTGACGCCACAGGAGCGGGGGATGCCTTTGTAGGTGCTTTTCTTAGCAAGGTGGCGGAAATGGAAGAGATAAAAGCACTCCAAGCTGACTTTGCAGCAATCATTGAAATCACTTCCTTTGCCAATCGAGTGGGGGCTATGGTTTGTTTAAGAACTGGTGCCATTGATGCGATTCCAACCATGGATGAAGTGATAAATATTGCGAATGAGATGGCAGATTAATTGGTAAAAAAGCTGTTAAAAATAAGAGTAGACGAAATCAAATTATAAATGCCGAAAAAGCAGCTGCCAAAACAACTCGAGTGGATAGCCAAATATTTGTGGAATTGTTGTAAAAGCAGTTGCAAAATAGCTGGAAAAACAGGATCAGAAGCAGTCGGAAACCGAAATAATAGAAGTTGGCCAGGCAAGAGTCAGGTAAAATGAAGACTTTTAAAAGTCAGACTCAACTTGTGAAATAAGTTAAGCAGCCCCCTACAGTGGATTAGGTATCCAGTGTAGGGGGCTTATTTTTGTTGAAATAGATTGACTCAATTAAAAAATGACAGGAAAACTAGTTGATTGCACCCTATTTAAATCCGAGTGGTTTTTCCTTAATCAAGGGAAATACTATTTTTTTTGGCTGGTTCATCTTGAATCCGAGCTTTGGCAATCTGATAAAGTCCGTCGGATAAAAGAAATTCATCATATTCAAAATCGCCCAGATCCTCTGGTGTATAAAGCTTGGCCAAGCCACCGGTCATAATTTTCCGGCAAGGGTGGCCCATTTCTTGTTCAATCTGGCGGGCGAGCTCAACGATGGCAGCTAAGGAACCATTGATGATTCCCGACTGGATGGAGGCAATGGTGTTTTGGCCGACAATATGTTCGGGCTTTTTCAGCTCGATATGAGGTAAATGGGGAATCATCTGATGCAGGCTTTTGGCTTGGAAGGCAATACCTGGCACAATAATTCCACCATAAAAGTTAAAGTCACCGTCAATTACGCTTAGTTTAGTAGCGGATCCAAGATCCGCCACAATGGTCCAATCTTTGTATTTATAATAGGCACCTGTATTTGTTGCCACAATGTCAGCTCCTAATTCACGAGGTTCTTCTAACATAACGTTCATTTCGGGGAGAATACCTGGAACGACACTGAGTAGTTTTGTATTGGGCCAAGTTTCTTCCATAATGGCAAACACAGTTTCCCGTATTTGTGGAACAACGCAAGACAAAATAACGGCTGAAGGAGATTCTACATTGAATTCTTTAATGATAGTTTGAAAAAAGCTTTGGTATCTTTGGTAGCTTTCTTCTTTAATCGTCATTCTACGATCGTCACGGAGACGAAGACCATCGTCTGTATATAAGACAGTCACAATATCCGTGTTTCCGATGTCAAGAGTTAGTATTCCGCTCATAATTTGCTTCCTTTCCTATTTAAGTCCCTATGGACAGCGTGTAATTAATTCTAAAAGTAATGCTTTGGTTTGAGCTGTAAGCCCATGAATGCATTAATAATACACCGAAGGAGAAATTTATGTAAATAGCCAGGGGAAAGTTTCAAGAACTTCCTAGTAATAGTTGGTTCTGAGACTAAATAAGGAAGATTTTTGTCTTTGTCCTATTTTTTGCTAAAAATCCTGCCTATTTTTATAAATTTGGTTATTGATTTTCGCAGAAACATTGTTATAATTGGAAGTGTAACAATAATCCGCGATAGCTCAATGGTGGAGCACTCGGCTGTTAACCGATAGGTTGGAGGTTCGAGTCCTCTTCGCGGAGCCAGAGTTAATACAGGTGATGACAAAGAAGAGTACGTTGGTTTGGCCATTCAAGAGAGACAGGTGCGCTGGGAACTGTTATGGTAAATTGATGGAAAGGAACTTTCGAGCCTGACACAAAGAGATGGGCAATTGCCAAGAAGGGTGGAACCGCGTGATTCACGTCCCTTTGAGTGTAATTGCCTATTTTTTTATATAAAAATAGAAACAAAGAATGGAAAGTAACTTTAACAAGGACTTTGTCCTTATTTTAAACAGAATGATTTTGAATAAGCTATGGCTTCGGTTTGAAACGGGAGCAAAAGGAGGAACATATTATGTCAGAAGAAAACAATGTAACAATGGATAAAATTTTAGCTCTATCTAAGGGTAGAGGTTTTGTGTTTGCGGGATCAGAGATTTATGGGGGTCTTGCTAACTCATGGGACTATGGTCCATTGGGCGTCGAATTAAAGAAAAACATCATGAACGCTTGGTGGAAACGCTTCGTTCAGCAGAGTCCTTATAACGTGGGACTAGATTCTGGAATTGTTTTAAACACCAAAGTATGGGAAGCTTCAGGACACTTAGGTGGGTTCTCTGATCCCTTAATGGATTGTAAAGCCTGTAAATCCAGATACCGTGCTGATAAACTCATCGAAGATCAGATGACTAAAGAGGGTGTGGAATTTGCTACAGCTGACGGAATGCCAGAAGAGGAAATGATGACTTATATTAAAGATAAGGATATTGTTTGCCCCAAGTGTGGAGCCAAAGATTTCACTGACATCCGGAAATTTAACTTGATGTTTAAAACGTCCATTGGCGTGACCGACGAATCCTCGGAACCCGTTTATCTGCGACCAGAAACGGCTCAAGGTATCTTTATAAACTTTAAGAACGTTGCCAGAAGTAGCCGTAAAAAAATTCCTTTTGGAATTGCTCAGATTGGTAAAGCCTTTAGAAATGAAATTACCCCAGGAAACTTTATTTTTAGAACTCGGGAATTTGAACAGATGGAACTACAGTTTTTTTGTAAGCCAGGCACAGATATGGAATGGTTTGAGTTCTGGCGCACTTTTGTTAAGGACTTCTTAATTGAATTAGGCTTAAAAGAAGAAAACTTACGGGCAAGAGATCACGGCCAAGATGAATTATCTTTCTACTCCAAAGGAACCACCGACTATGAATATCGTTTCCCCTTTGGCTGGGGTGAACTGTGGGGCGTTGCGAATCGGACAGACTATGATCTAACCCAGCACATGAATCATTCACGGGAAGATTTAAACTATCAAGATCCAGTAACCAATGAAAAGTATGTTCCTTATGTTATTGAACCGTCGGTATCCCCAAACCGTATTTTCCTTGCCGCTCTTTTAGATGCCTATGAAGAGCAAGAACTCGAAAATGGGGATGTTCGAAAAGTGCTCCACCTTCACCCCTACTTAGCCCCTTATAAAGTAGCGGTATTACCTTTATCTAAAAAGCTAAATGAGAAGGCTGAAGCGGTTTATGCCCAACTAGCAGAAGACTTCATGACCGACTTTGATGATGCTGGATCCATTGGTAAGCGTTACCGCCGTGAAGATGAGATTGGGACACCTTTCTGTGTAACCATTGACTTTGATACCCTAGAAGATGAAGCCGTTACAATTCGTGACCGCGACACCATGGAGCAAGTCCGAGTTAAGATCGCAGAACTCAATGATTGGGTTGCCCAGCGCGTGAAGTTCTAATCATGGCAAGAGATTTCAACCTGTTTAAACAGGAAATCAAAAATCAAAAAGTAGCAGTCATCGGCCTAGGGGTTTCAAATATCCCCTTGGTTCGATTTTTATTGAAACTGGGCGCAAAAGTTACGGCCTTTGACAAGCGCCCCATGGAAGAGCTGGATCAAGCGGTTCGGACATTTGAAGGACAAGCAGAATTTGTTTTAGGGGAAGACTACCTCGATGACCTAACGGGTTATCCCTTGATTTTCCGAACACCAGGCATGCGCCCAGATGTGCCGGCTTTGGAAAAAGCTCGCAGCCAAGGCAGCCTTGTCACCTCAGAGATGCGAGAGTTTATGCGCCATTGTCCTGGCAAGATGATTGGGATTACAGGATCAGATGGTAAATCCACCACCACCACCATGATCCATGGACTTCTTCAAGCACAGGGTCATAAGTCTCGGATTGGTGGAAATATCGGCTTTCCTTTATTTGATGAAATAGAAACCATTGAAGAGGATGAATATATCGTTTTGGAACTCTCTAATTTCCAGCTCATGGATTTGGGCGTTTCACCGGAAATTGCCGTAGTTACCAACCTTTCACCTAACCATCTTGATATTCATAAAGATATGGAAGAGTACCGACAAGCTAAAATTAATATCTTCCGTTTTCAAAATGAGACGGATACACTGATTATCAATTTAGACAACGAATATACCCGTGAGTTTAAGCAATTGGCTAAAGGAATGGTTAAGGGTTTTTCATCCAAAGAAAAGGCGGATGCACATTTTGCCAATGGCACCATTTTCCTTCGAAATCAAGCAGTGGTGGATTTAGCTGATATGAAACTAAAGGGAATCCACAATGCCGAGAATTTATGTACGGCTCTTTTAGCTACGGAAGGGCTCGTTGATCTGGATACAGCTCGACGCTTTGCAATTGAATTTGCTGGCGTTAAACATCGGGCTCAATTTATTGCAAAAAAGCGTGAAGTTAGATACTACAATGATTCCATTGCTTCCTCACCCACGAGAACCCTGGCAACCATTCGATCCTTTGGCGATGATTGGGGACGAATCAACATTATTCTAGGTGGTGTCGATAAAAACCTAGATTATACAGAACTGGCCGAAGCAGGGAAAGCTTATTTCCGAAACATTATTTTAGTGGGAGCGGCCAAAGAGAAAATTCGTCGTGCTTTCATTGCATCAGGTGGAGACGCAGCCGAACGGCTGATCGATGCCGATAGCTTTGAAGAAGCCGTGGAATTAATAGCCAAGGTGTCGATCCCCGGTGATGTTGCTATTTTATCACCAGCTTGCGCTAGCTTTGATATGTTCCGTAATTTTGAAAAACGTGGCGAACGCTTTGAAGAGTTAGTCTTAGCCATGGAGTAGTTCCAGGGAAGGGCATTGGACCAATGGCTACAATTGCTTTTTAATAAGCCCTCAATATTAAAGTTATAGTTGTGAGTTTAAACTCACACAGAGCTAGAGTTTTGTTGGGCTATAGCAAGGGAAGAGTTGAAAGTCTTTAATAAAACATTTTATTTTGATTTCAAAATGAAATTTAAATTAAAATGTTCAAATGAGTCGATAATTTTAAAATGCAAAATTTTAAAATTTGAAATGAAATGTACGTAAAGAAAAGGAAGGCCGTCTGTTGACAGCCTTCCTTTTCTGTTAAATGATTAAACCAACCTGCCTCGGATGCTAATGTATGGCAACTCTTTATGAAGTGATGTCATCAATTCCTTGGATTTTTAATCTGTTCAAATAATTGAAGTGTGTCTTGAATTTGAGCGCGACTAGGGTTTTTAAGGTTATTTAAAGGAGCGCCCATAACGACAACTACATATTCCTTGCCATTTTTTGTACCCATGGTAGCCCAACACTGTCCGGCTTCTTGGGTAGTTCCTGATTTCCCACCAAGAATTTCAAAGTTTGTGAATGTTTCATTTTTCAAACGCGAAAGAACAGTGGAACGGAGGTGGAGTCCTTTCGGGTGGTCTAAGGTAGAGCTGGTTTGGAACTCTTTTTTAGTAAAGATGGCTCGAAAGTGACCATTGTTTAAGGCGTGATCAAGGAGGACCGCCATATCATGGGCTGTGGTGTATTGCTCTTTATGATGGAGTCCTTCTGGGCTGGTGAAATGAGTACTCTTTAAATCAAGTTGTTTTGCCTTGGCATTCAT